>JAGIAF010000150.1 GCA_017745015.1 Bdellovibrio sp.
GACTTGATGAGTATGATTATGATGCTTGTGCCGATGATTGCACTCTATGAAATCGGCGTCCTGGTCGTTGGTATCTTTGAGAAAAAACGTGATGCCGAGTTACGCCAAAACGAGCGCGAATAGATACAGATTACTTTTCAGCAAAATTTAGATAATAAAAAAGGGAAACTCCGAAAGAAGTTTCCCTTTTGTCTTTTAGAAATCCGATCTAAGAACTACGGCTCTTCGAACTTGATAAGCACAGCGCCTGATTCAACAGAGTCGCCCTGTTTAACTTTGATTTCTTTGATCTTCACGTCACGAGAAGCGCGCATTTCGTTTTCCATTTTCATCGCTTCCATAATCAAAAGCGGCTTATTGGCCTTAACGATTTCACCTTCTTTAGCGAAGATTTCGATGATCTTACCCGGCATGCCGGCTTTCAATTCAGAATCGCCACCGAAGCCGCCACCTTTCTTCAAAGACTCATGCAAAAGCATTTCGTCATTGAAGATTTTGATCGAACGGAAAGAGTTACGTGTGAACACTGTGTATTCCGTGTCGGAACCAACAACGTCTACAAGGTAAGACTTACCTCCGAAAAGGAAGCTGATGTATTCTTCCGCGTGCTTATAATCGTTTTTGGAAATGTCGTAGTGAACCCAGGCTTTTCCCTCTGGTTGCAGAGAGATTTTCCAAGAGTGACGACCTTCTGTAACGTCGACTTTATATTTTTGTCCTCTAAGTTCTGCTTCGAAATACATTGTTACGTCCTCAACTGCATTTTGCGGCCTAGGCGTCTCCATGTGGAGCTCACGTTCAGCTGACGGATATCCTTCGATTTACGATCGTTGTAGGCCTCAATGGCCGCCGCGATCAAGAACACTGGATCTTCAACTTGTTTGAACATCTCAGGCTCGATAACTTCGAAGTTTTTCTCAATAAATTGTGTCGTGTAAGTGCCATCACGGAACGTCGGATGATCCAAAATCGTTTTGTGAAGAACGATATTAGTTTTAATACCCGTCAAAACGAACTCAGAAAGGGCACGTTGCATACGGTTGATGGCCTCTTCACGAGTATCACCCCAAGTGATCAATTTAGAGATCATTGGATCGTAGAAAATCGGAACGTTGTAGCCAGGGTATGCATAAGAATCCACACGCATGAATGGACCTTGCGGGTGACGACAAGCTCTGATCACACCAGGGTGTGGCTTGTATGTTACCGGGTCTTCAGCGCAGATACGTGCTTCAATCGCGTGGCCTTTTTGTTTGATGTCTTCTTGCTTAAAGCTCAAAGGTTTACCGGCAGCCACCATGATTTGTTCACGAACCAAGTCAAAACCCGTCACGATCTCTGTGATTGGATGTTCAACTTGCAGACGCGTGTTCATCTCCATGAAGAAGAATTCTTTAGTCGTGTTATCGAAGATGTATTCGATAGTTCCCGCACCAACATAGTTAATTTGTTTGGCAGCGCGAACTGACGCCTCACCCATGCGCAAACGAACTTCGTGCGGCACAGAAGGTGACGGAGATTCTTCAATGATCTTTTGGTTACGACGTTGAACCGAGCACTCACGCTCAAACAAGTGAACGTGGTTACCGTGTTTATCGCCGAACACTTGGATTTCAATGTGTTTTGGATCGTTGATGAATCTTTCGATGTACACAGTTGGATCGGCGAAGTAGTTCTGACCTTCAGAGCGGCAAGCGCGGAAAGCACTTTCAAACTCATCCATTTTACGAACTACGCGCATCCCTTTACCACCGCCGCCTGCTGAGGCTTTGATGATAACTGGAAGGCCGATTTTCTCTGCGATTTTCATCGCTTCTTCAACAGTTTCCACGCCACCATCAGAACCAGGAACAGTTGGGACACCAGATTTCTTCATCAAAGTTTTTGCAGAGATTTTATCTCCCATAGCTTTGATGTTAGCGACTGTTGGACCGATGAAAGTGATTCCTGCTTTTTCGCAGGCTTCAGCGAAATTTGTATTTTCAGACAAGAAACCGTAGCCTGGGTGGATGGCATCTACGCCAGCTTGTTTCGCAACTTCGATGATCTTTTGATAGTTCAGATAAGATTCTTTAGAAGGAGAGGGCCCAATGTGATAGGCCTCATCCGCCAAGAATACGTGCAAGCTGTCGCGATCCGCATCAGAGAACACAGCTACAGAGCCGATACCCAACTCACGGCAAGCGCGAGTGATACGAATAGCGATTTCTCCACGGTTAGCGATCAGGATTTTCTTAAAAACTGCCATGCTCGCTCCTACAGAGGGATATTTCCGTGCTTTTTAGCCGGAGTGATATCGCGTTTATTTTTAAGCATTTCCAAAGAATCGATGATGCGTTTACGTGTCAACGCTGGATCGATCACTTCGTCAGTGTAGCCAAGTTCAGCTGAAACATACGGATTAGAGAATTTCTCTTCGTATTGTGCAGTCAAACGAGCTTTTTCCGCTGCTGGATCTTTTGCTTTATTGATTTCTTCGCGGCTGATGATGCTGACGGCACCTTCAGCCCCCATAACTGCGATTTCTGCAGTTGGGTAAGCCAAGTTTACATCAGAACGCAGAAGTTTAGAACCCATCACGATGTATGCGCCACCGTAAGCTTTACGAGTGATTACTGTGATCTTAGGCACAGTCGCCTCAGCGTAAGCGTAGAGCAATTTAGCACCGTGAGTGATGATGCCATTCCATTCTTGATCTTTACCTGGCAAGAAACCTGGTACGTCTACGAATGAAACTACAGGGATGTTGAAAGCATCACAGAAGCGGATAAAGCGGGCGGCTTTACGAGAAGCTTCGATGTTCAAGCAACCTGCCAAGTTGTTTGGCTGATTTGCTACGATACCAACAGGACGACCGTTGAAGCGGGCGAAGCCAACAATAATGTTTGCAGCAAAGTGCTTATGAATCTCAAGGAAGTAACCTTCGTCCACGCACTCAGTGATAACTGCAAGCATGTCATAAGGCTTCTTAGGATTTTCAGGAATCAAATTAGCAATCGCTTCAGTCAAACGATCTGGGCGGTCCGTATTTGGCAATACTGGAGTGTCATCCAAGTTGTTTGAAGGAAGGAAGTTCATCAATTCGCGGATCAACAACAAGCAGTGCTTGTCATCTTCAGCTGCGAAGTGAGCAACACCAGATTTAGCAGAGTGAGTTGTCGCTCCACCTAGTTCTTCTTTAGTTACTTCTTCATGAGTCACAGTTTTGATAACGTCAGGGCCAGTTACGAACATGTAGCTCGTATTTTTAACCATGAAAACGAAGTCTGTGATTGAAGGGGAGTAAACCGCACCACCAGCGCACGGGCCCATGATAGCTGTGATTTGCGGAACCAAACCCGAAGCCATCGTGTTGCGAGTGAAGATGTCAGCGTAACCACCAAGCGATTCGATACCTTCTTGAATACGCGCGCCGCCAGAGTCATTGATAGAAATGAACGGAGCACCATTTTTGATGGATAGATCCATCACTTTGCAGATCTTATTTGCCTGAGTGCGTGACATAGATCCACCGATAACAGTGAAATCTTGTGAAGATACGTAAACCAATTTGCCGTTGATACGACCGTAACCAGTGATAACGCCATCACCTGGAACAACGTTCTTGTCCATGCCGAAGTTCGTGCAACGGTGAGTGACGAAACGATCCATTTCAACGAAGCTGCCTGGATCTAAAAGTACATCCAAACGTTCGCGTGCAGAAAGTCGGCCGCCTTGTTTGTGTTTCGCAATACGAGCAGCTCCGCCACCCGCCATCGCGGCTTCATTTCTCTTTTCAAGGTCAGCAAGCTTTGCTTGAGTTCCTGATACTACTTCGCTCATAAAATCCTTCTTTAACGTCTTTAAAAACGGAAGGCATATTTTTACCAATGAGCGTATGAGGAATCATCTTAAAACGACAGACGCAGAGCATAGTTTAATGTTCTGCGTCGACTTGTATGTATTTGATTTTATGGAACTAACTGGCTGAGCACTTGAAGTGCTTTCTGAATATTGATCCGACCTCGAGTTTTTACTTTAAATTCGTGTCCCGAGGTCACGTCAACGGACTGTTCGATGGCTGCTTTAATTTGCTGTGCAGTGGCCGTTGGTTTGGCACTCCAAAGCAGGGCAGCAGTGCCACTTACGAACGGAGCGGCCATGCTTGTGCCATCCATGTAAGCCGTTGTCGCACCAGGAACCGTACTCAAAATGTGTTCGCCAGGAGCCGCAACATGAACCAAGTTAAAACCACTGTTCGACCATGACGTCATAAAGTCTGAGATTGTGGAAGCAGCGACAGTAATTTGATTAGAGAGATTAAATGAAGCAGGGAACTCGGGATACGCATCGATATCGCGACCATCATTACCTGCAGCAACTACAACTAAGATACCTTTGCGCTCAAGTTCTTGGAAAGCATTGCGAAGGGAAGCCACGCAAGGTGCGCCACCCCAGCTCGCATTGATGATTTTCGCGCCACGATTTGCAGCGTATTGCAAAGCAAGGATTGCATCCCCAAGTGAACCACCACCATCGTTGGCGATAAACTGCGCCGGAATAATTTGTGCCTGTGGAGCTAAACCACGCACCGAACCTTTTGAAGGATCTGCGGCAATGATCCCCGCTACATGCGAACCGTGAGGGCTTGGAGTTGAAGTAGACCCCGGAGAAGAAACAAATGAAGCTCCATAGTAGTCATCGACAATACCATTTTTATCATCGTCGATACCGTTGTTGGGAATTTCGCCATAGTTAATAGCGACGCGCCCAGAAAGCTGCGGATGAGTCGTATCGACGAAGGCATCAACGACAGCGACTTTCACACCTTGACCGTAAGCACCTTGCGCATAAGCGGAATCGGCTTTGACCATTGTTTGGCCCCAACTATCATAGGTGCCGTAAGCTTCAACTGCAGAGGTGCTCTCGAGTTGGAGCTGGCGATCGTTTTCAACTTTACGAATGCTTTCAAGTTGTGGCTCGATGAAATTCTTTTTGAAGGCTTCTGCATTTTCAGCAGACTCCACGGTGAACTTTCCATCTTCCCATTGAACGATGAACTTGTTTTGAATGGACTGACCCACGCACGTTGCTGAGTCTAAAGTACTATTATCTGAATAAACTGAATCTACCGACTTTTTGCTACAAGCTGTAAATACTAAGACGCAAGCAACCGCCGAGAGATAACGTCGAACATCCATGTTCACTCCCTGTGCGGAACCTGAGGTCCCTATCCATGAGACTCCATTATAGTCCGCACCGGTTAGCTAATCGGGAACTTTCTGTCCCAGATTGAGGCTAGTTTTAGCCCTGGAACCTAGACGAATGACTTAGTCATTCCAGTCGTCGTACTCGTCTTCAGTGGCATCGGGATCCGTAGAATTGAGTTTGTCTTTATCTTTGATTGTTAATTTGATGCCGTACTGAGTATGGCCAAAGAAATCTTCACAATAAACACCCCAGTCGACCATGGAATCCGCGACATAGGCTTTGTGCATAGGCTTTGTATTGTCGGCCACCGGATCTATCGTTGTTCCTCGGGCGGTCAGATCATTCGTAACCAAATAATTAACGTCGTATCCGCTATACCAACGCAGTTTGGATTCCGCAGTTAAAACTTTTTCGGACTGATTTCCCAGGGCCGTAACGATGTAAAGAGAACGAAAACCTTTCATGAAATCAGAATCGCCCATGATTGTGGGAGCCGCACCACCATAACAGTTAAGCGTTGGGTCCGATCCACAAGTAGCAGGTTCTTTTTCTCCAGGGGGTATATAGCTGTCGCTAGTACTTCTTTTATAATAGTACGGCACAAAGTGAACGACAGGACATGTTGCTGTTTGGAATGTTCCGAAGCTGAATTTCAAATCGCTATAAAAAAGCTGAGCTTCTGGAACTTCCAAAGTACAGCTCATTGTTGCCGCAGGCATCGGTGTGCTCGGATCAATCGCGCAAGTTTCAGATACAGAGTTGGATACGTTGCTAGAGTCTTCCCACTTAGTAGAGATCTTAAGATAAAGTGGCGAAGCAGGATCTACCTCACTCAACGGATCGGTATCGGGAGTTGTCGAAGCTGCATCCTCAGCCTTCACCTCATCACCGGAGCAGCCAAGGTTTGGAACTACCAATGCAAAAACTAAAATCTGTAGAAGTAGATATGATTTCATGATTTAGACATCGGAATGCTAAATAAGAAACATGAGTAAAGTCGCGAAATTGATCGAATTTTGTTATTTCATGCCTCCAAAAGAGGCATTTAGGCGGTGCTAGACTCGACTAAGATCGATTTGAGACTGCACGAATGTGCGATCTAGATATTGCTGATGAACTCTTTAAGGAAAGAAGTGAACTGAATCTCAACGCGTTTTGCAGTTTCAGTAACTTCGTCATGAGAAAGCTTTTGCGCAGAAATTCCAGCCGCCAAATTGGTGATGCAGCTCAAAGCAGAAACGCGCAGACCCAAATGATTTGCAGCAATTGTTTCTGGAACGGTACTCATGCCGACAGCTTTGCCACCAATAAGTTTCAAGTAGCGTACTTCAGCAGGAGTTTCATAAGTAGGACCGCTCACGCCACAGTAAACGCCTTTGTGATAGCGAGTGCCTTGCTTTTGCAAAACTTCTTCCATGATTTTGATCAAGCGCTTGTCGTAAGCTTCAGTCATATCAGGGAAACGAGGTCCCAGCTCCTTGATGTTTGGTCCCATCAAAGGATTTGTGCCCATCAAGTTGATGTGATCTTCAATGATCATGAAGTCACCGGCTTGCATGTTTTCACCGAAGCCGCCTGCAGAGTTTGTCAAAATCAAAGATTCAATTCCAAGCATCGCAAGAGTACGAGTCGGGAACACAACGCTTTCCATGCTGTGACCTTCATAAAAATGATTGCGACCTTGAAGGATAACGATGGATTGACCATTCACTTTACCGAAAATCAAATTTCCGGAGTGACCTTCAACCGTCGGAGGAGAGAAATGAGGAATATCTTTGTACGGGATCGTCGTTTCTACTTCGACGTCTTTAACGAAAGCTCCAAGACCTGAACCCAAGACCACTCCGACCTTCGGTTTTGCCGAAGTTTTTGAACGAATGTAGCTGATAGATTCTTGAAGCTTATTGAGTACCAAAGCAAACTCCCTGTGTCCTCGAGTCTTAACTCAAAATTTTGAGTATCAAACTAGGCTTTGAAACCTTTTGCAAGGAAATAGTAATTGCTGATTTCAACATAGGCACTGCTGAAAGAAGTAAATCTTTATCATCTCCGTGCAATGTGAACAACACGTCGCCAGCCTTAACTTCATCGCCAACTTTCGCATGGAACTCAATTCCCGCTGTAGGTGCAATGATATCAGTCGTCTGCGCGCGACCTGCTTTGATCAAGATGCCAGCAACACCAATGCTTTCCGTGTGGAAGCTCTGCACGAAACCCGCTTTATCGGCAGTGATAACGACGCTGTGCTTCGGCTTTGGAACGTTGCGAAGATCGCCACCGTGAATCTTGCAAAGCTCCTCAAATTTCGCCAATGCTTTTCCTGACTCCAAAGTTTCTTTAGCAATCTTATAAGACTCTTCTTCGTTCTTACCAATTCCCGCAAGAAGCAACATGTGAGCGGAAAGGCGAAGACTCAATTCACGCGTATCTTCGTAAAGATCATAGCCATGAGGACCGATGAATTTTTCGTTCTTCATAATTGCTACACACTCATCAACTTCCAAAGAGTTACCTGCATAGCGACCCAAAGGTTGATCCATATTGGTCAACAACGACGTCACTTTTTTGCCATAACCTTTTGCGATGTTCATAAGATTGATCGCTAGTTCTTCAGCAAGTTGGGGAGTTTTCATAAACGCACCAGAGCCAAATTTCACATCAAGCACCAGGCCATCAATGCCTTCAGCAAGCTTCTTCGACATGATCGAAGCGCAAATCAACGGCAAGCTTTCAACCGTCGCTGTTACATCGCGAAGTGCATAGATTTTTTTATCAGCAGGGCAGATCTCTTTCGTTTGGCCGATGAAGCAAATATTATTCTGACGAACAAGTTCGATAAATTCAGGCAAACTTTTCTGAGTATTAAATCCTGGGATGGCCTCAAGCTTATCCAAAGTTCCACCGGTGTGACCAAGGCCACGACCAGAAATCATTGGCACCGGCGCCCCAGCCGCTGCCACGATAGGACCAAGAATCAAACTAGTTTTATCGCCCACGCCACCCGTGGAGTGCTTATCCACTTTAAAACCTTTGACAGAAGAAAAATCGACAACCTCACCCGAGTGAAGCATCGCTTTCGTTAGAGCCAAAGTTTCTTCTTTGTTCATGCCTTTAAAGAAGATCGCCATCAGCAGCGCAGACATTTGATAATCAGGAATAGAGCCGCGAGCGTAACCAAGAATAAACTCTTCGATTTCCTCAGGTCCAAGC
>JAGIAF010000151.1 GCA_017745015.1 Bdellovibrio sp.
GCTGAACAGCTTTTTTATTATACTCACGAGACTCTTCGATATCTAAAACCGGTTTGTGCTTGGTTTTACCTTGTTGGAAGGCGCGAAGTTTTGCATCGTACTCGTCTTGTTGACGGCTGTCGATGACGCCGGCTTTCTCAACATAAAGCTCAGCCAAGCGAAGCCACAACTCACCGCGATTCGGGCTGGTTTTGAATCTTTGTGTCAGTTTAAAAAGTTCGTTGATCTGCTGATCCAAGATCTTTTCATACTGAATTCTATCAGCATTACCTTTTTGAGCCGATTGCAAGATCTCTGAGGAACGAGGCGGCTTCACCGATTCCAAGTTCACATTTTGAGCTTGTGCTGCAAAGCCCATGTTCGAAGTCGGAAGAGCTGTATCCGTCTTCGTCATTTGCGCTTTACTGCCGCGGCTATCTTGATTTGCTTGATTCAACAAATCGCCGACTGTCTTTTTCTGAACAACTTTTTTAGTGGTCGTTGTTTTAACGGTCGTCGCAGCCAAGGCAGGCGAATACTGGCCTGCCATGAGTGCAGTGATAAGACTGGAAATAACAAGTTGGCGGTTATTGAACTTCATAATTCCTTACTCGCAGCTTTGTTTGCCAAGATAGTGGTAATTTCCGACTTCATCCAACCAGAACTCTCCTTGGAAAGGATAGTATTGGAATCCGTTTTCGATATAGAACTGGCGATCCACTTTATCGTCGATTTGGTCACCCAAGTCTTTGCCAGCAATTTTCTTTTTCACAGTCTCTTTGCGGCCGTTGATCATTTCGTAACGGATGAATCCGGCTTGTTCATAAAGATCGCGAAGCTCAACACGCATATTCAACAAATGCGCTTTGACCATATCGCCGATAGCGAACTTGGTATTTTTCGAACGGTTCGCAAGAATCTTCAAAGAGTACTGACCCAATGCGGAAGCGCGGAATGACGGACTATTTTCTACGCGACGCTTTTCTTGATTCAATCTTGTCAGGTAATGCATCGAACGTTTCACGTCCCCTTGATCCATCACGTTTCTGACAACGATATAAGGAAGACGAAGGTTTGCGGCTTTATCGGTCGTTTTGATGATGTTCGCCTTTTCCACTTCCAAGTAGTACGCGTTGGCATCGTTTGTCGATTTGATGAAATCGCCGATTTTAGTACGTACTGGGCCGTATGTGTTTTCGAAAAGATTCAGAACCTTTTCCATCTCGTCATACTTACAGATGTAAAGGTAAACGATTGCGCGCAACAACAAGCTCTCAGGCATATAGAAGTCTTCGTAGTATGCCGAATGCAACGTTTGGAAGTTACTCAATGCAGAACGGAAACGAGCTGCTCTTAACATGGCCCAAGACTGTTCAAACACGGCATCATGCCACATCACTGTGTCGCGCGGAATTTGAGAGTAAGCTTCGATTGACGCTTCCCAATCTTGTTTTTGGTAAAGAGCACGAGCTAGAGCCAATTGCGCTTCCACTTTATTCACGTCAGTTACAGGTGCGTTACCGCGCGCCTCAACCATGCGCTTGAAAGTATCGATGCCCGCTGGAGCATTGCCTTCTTCCAATTGCGCTAAGCCCTTGTTGAACAAAGCTTGGAAGTAGTAGGTGCTACCCAGACCGACACGGCTATAAAGCTCAGCCGCTTTTGCAAATTCGCGATTGCGTGCCTTGATCTCTCCCAAACGGAAATAGATCATGTCTTTTTGACCTGATGGAATGTCGTTCACATCGACGCGGGAAACGGCGTAGTTCAAAATCGTATCGTCACCCAATATATCCGCAACCATCGAAAGCTTCTCGATGGCCATTTTCGAATACTTTGAATTGTTCATACGAATGACATCTACGAATTGGAACGCCGCTGTTTGGTAAAGTTTCAACTCCACCAACATCGTACCCAAAATGTATTTAATTTGAGGACGTTCCGCTGCTAACTCAGGACGACGACCCAACGTGAACAAATTGTTCGCAGCATTTGCATACTGTCCATTCTGAGCCATGCGAAGAGCATTGCTCAATTGAGACTTCAATTGAGACTCACGGGATCCCGTCGCCTTTCTAGGAGCAGGCTTGCTTCCCTGAGCCATACCACTCACCGGAAGAATTAAACTCGTTGCAATCAGGAGTAGAATTGTTTTTTTCATCGGTAATTAGCCTCCGGAAAGAACCAGCTCATTCCCACAGTCAGGAACAAGTTGTTGAAGGAATTTGTCTCTTTTTTATTAGCGCTGTCTTCAACTGTCGCATTATAGAAGTTCCAGCTAAAGTCCCATCTGAAAGCGACTGATTTAGTGATAGCGAAAATTTGTCCTGTCGCTACGTGGATAGTCCCGGCATTGTCTCCACTGGAAGTATTTGTCGTACCGTAGCCAGCCGCGAAGTAAAGATCGAAAGGCACGATACGATCGTTGAACCATGTCATCTTCCCGTAAATCGGCGCATACACGAGATCCAAGCCCATATACGATTTCGGGAACGACAAGCTCTCAGTCTTCACGTTGTTATTGGACTGAAGCTCTTTGACAGCTTCACGATCCGTCGTCGTTAAACCGAAGTAGTTGAACTCTACACCCCACTCTTCAGTGAGGAAGTAGCCCACCTTCACGACGCCACCAATCGTGTTAAACCAAGGGTCATTCGTTACGATTGTTCCACCGCCAAACAATTCAAAGCGACCTGTTTTCGGCATAAAACGTTTTTGGATAACTGAGATCTCTTGAAACGGAGCAAGGCCCGAGAGGCCTTTGAAGTCCGTCATATTATTTTCTTTAGCATCATCGTATGCCGGAGCTGAATTTGCTGGCGGTGCTTTTTTAGGAGCCGCTTTATTCATCTCAAGTTCGATCACATTTAAGTCGTCTGTCGCTTCGGTCTCTTGTGCATGGGCCAAGCCGGGAGCGGCGAAGCTAGCAAGGAGTAAAAGTGCGAGTAGTTTTCTGTTCAACATCCTTCAACCCCTCTTAAAACAAGTAAGACAAACCAATATCAAGGGTTGTCGTGTAAGTAAGTCGTTCATCAAAATCATCATAGCTTGGTGGAGTCGTTGGATTACTTCCACTCGATCCGTCCGTCATTTTTCCGCTCAAGAATGGAATAGGCGCTTGGTTGGCGTAAAGACGCAAGTCAAAGCGAAGAGCCCATTGAGGCGTGAAGAAAAATTTCTGTCCGATACCCACTGCAACAGCTGGATAAGACTTATTTTGGAACTTCACCATACCTAATGCACCTGAACCGTAAAGGATCGTGTTGATCACCGCAGATTTAGTTAAGCTCATTTTTCCGTAGAATACCTTCAAGTTGTAATCACCCATCAACAACATATCTGGTTTTGGAGCACGGTTGTAATCCAAGCCATATTGGTCATGTAGCTGCTTCGCATAGCTTGAGAGCCCTGAAGCGTACTTTGCAAACATAAGACCGAATGCGTGATTCTCGTTGAAGTTATAATACAAAGAGGCACCGAACTTGCTCACGTCATAGATTGGCTCAGTTAAAGCCATTCCGTAGAACACATCTCCATCCCAACGCTTCGCTGTGACGACACGGCGGTTTTTCACACTCACCGACTTATCAAACACAGGAAGAACGGATTCTTTTGCCAACTCTTCTTCTGGAAGCTCGACAGTCTCAACCGCAAACGCAGTCTTATGCAGAAGCAACGCCGCTGCGATGATGATCAAGGCTTTCAATCCATTTTTAAGCATTACTTACCACCTGAGGCAAAGGCCCCATATTTATAGATGTAATCACAAACTTCACGAACCGCACCGCAACCACCTGGTCGCTTCGTCACGTAGTCAGCAATTTCAATAACTTCATCAACGGCTTCTGGCACCGTGGCACCGAAAGCAACAGACTGCAGTAATGGGATGTCGAAGATGTCGTCTCCCACATACGCCATTTGTTCTGGAGTGAATCCAGATTCCTTTTGCAGTTGTAAGAAAGAAGGTTCTTTGTCGAGAGCACCTTCATAGAGGAAGTGAATACCAAGGGATTTAACACGCGCGCGGAGATCTTCCGCTTTACTGCCTGTTATCACAGCGATTTTGTAACCCGCCTCTGTCAGGCGTTTGATGCCTACGCCATCGCGAATAGAAAAAAATCTACGCCATTCAGTGCCATCAAACCAGATGCGGGTGTCCGTTAAAACACCGTCGACATCGAGCACCAACATCTTGATATTTTTGAGTTTTGATATTTCTATTGCCACGAATTCATTTTGGGAAATAAACGCAGCCGTAGCAAGTGCCCTACCTTGATACAGGACTTAGGTGGGTCTCGACTTTAGTCGAAGAAACCCTGTTTCCTAGACCTTGTGAGGAATAAAAATAAACTTACTTCGAATTTCGAGAACGTTGTTGATCCTCAAGAATTGAAACTCGGTTCTGCAGGTTCATAAGTTGTCTCCGCAATTCGCGAATGTCACTTTTTGTGTCATACACATTTTCAGCCGACGGCAAACCGTCGCCAAGAAGGCTCGAGCCAAGCTTCGCTCGCTGTGAGTTCAGTTTTTCCAAACTTTCAATATCGTCTATCTCAGCATCACTGCCCGTATTCTTTATTTTCTGAAATTGCTGATGAATTTGATTGATCTGCTGCAAACTTACAAATGAAGTTTTGATGCGTTTGAAGTCAGGAGGAAACTCCCCTGTGATCGCGAAAAATATCACGACGAACATAATTGCAGAAATAATCAAACTGGAAATAACCGACGATATGAGCCCACCTGCAAACTTAGCCAAAGTGCCCCCTATATAGTAAGGATAGGCAATGGGATCATAGAAAATCAACGGCACGGCGCATATCTAAAAAGTGCCTGGCACCCTAGTTCAGCGTGTATTCGATAGGGATTTCGAGCTTGGCATTAGCACCGACGAACTCTTCAGGAAGAGGTTTGTACTTGCGAATACCCGCAATTAGTTCGCGAGCAGCATCGTTAAGGCGTGAGTAAGTTGTTCCCTGCTTCACAGAAACATCGCGAATAGTACCGTCTTTATCCACCGTAAATTGTACCCAAACTTTGCCCGTTTCGCGCAGGCGACGAGAAGTTACTGGATAAGTCTTGCGACCTTCGATCAAGACATGAAGCTCATACAAATAACGATCTTTGATAGAATTTTGCTTGCCGTTGGGATCTCCTAACAAGCCAGAAGTCGCCGTCCCATCTGCATGACCCAACTGAGTGCTTGTCGCAGGCGCTGCAGCCACCTGTTGAGGAACGTCTTTTACTTTCTTTTTTTGAACGGCAACATCACCATCGTCGGAAAGAACCGGGCGAGAAACAGGTTTCGCCGCTGTCACGGTCTGCGGAGAGCTCATTTCAAACTCCACTAGCACCGGGCCACCTTTTTTATAGACTCCCAAAGGAGCTAAAATTGACGGTTTGATCGCCACAACGCCCACAAGTGCAAAAGCCCCTAAATGGAGCATCAACGAAGCAGCAAATGGTGAAATTTGACGATAAATAAAAGGCACGGAAGATATCCTCTTTATAGAGAGAGAATTAGCTCTCTCTGCTTAAAAAGTCACCTCACATGCCTTTAAATGAAAACCAATAGAAAAAGGACCTGGGGATTTTGCAAAAATCCCCTCAAATTAGCGTACTTTAGCTCGTAATAGGTCTTGGACATGAAGGATTCCCACAGGTTTATGGGGTTGAGCCGCATCTTTATCCAAAACAAAGAGCATATTGATTTGGAACTGTTCCATCACGAAAAGAGCCTTTTCAGCCAATTCGTTCGCATCAATCGTGCGTGGATTTGAGGTCATCAGATCCTTTGCTTGGCCAGTGAATGGGTCATTGCTCTTTTCCAAACGACGACGAATCTGACCGTCGGTAATAACCCCAACCAAGTCCCCTTTTTCATCCACAATACCGGCAGCACCGCGAACATCTTTATGGGTCATGATCGAGAACACCTCTTTAAGAGGCGCATTCAAGCCCACTGTTGGCAAAGCCTCGCCGATATGCATGACATCTTTCACACGAGTCAAAAGACGGTAACCCAAGCTGCCGCCTGGATGGAATTCTGCGAAGTCTTCAGAGCTGAAACCTTTTTCTGCCATCACTGCCATAGCCACAGCATCGCCCATTGCTAACGTAGCAGTGCTACTTGCCGTAGGAGCTAAGCCTAGAGGACAAGCTTCTTCAGAAACAGAAACATCCAAAGTCACTTGGGCGGCTTTTGATAAAGATGAACTCATCTTACCTGTTAAAGCCACCAACGGAATTCCTTTGCGAGCTACGAATCTTAAAATACCCGAGAACTCCGGGGACTCCCCGCCGTAGGAAAGAGCAATAACCAAATCATCGTTCTCTACCATACCCAGATCCCCGTGATTGCTCTCTGCTGGATGCAAGAACACCGCAGGAGTTCCCGTAGAAGAGAATGTCGCTGCAAGTTTGCGAGCGATTTGCCCGGACTTACCCATTCCCGTAAGAATCAATTTTCCTTTGCAGGCGGTGATCATTCTTACGACTTGTTCAAATTCAGAACCAATACGCGCTTTCAACGCCAAGATCGCTTGAGCTTCGACATCGAGAACTTTTTGAGCTTGTTGAATAACCTTCGACATAGTTTTTCCTATTTATTCTTTAAACTAGCTTTCACGAACTGAACAAACAATGGATGCGGAGCCAAGGGCTTCGATTTAAATTCCGGATGGAATTGCACACCCACAAACCAAGGATGGTCTGGCAGCTCGATAATTTCAACCAGATCACGTTCTTTACAAATTCCTGAAGCCACCATGCCATTCTTTTCAAACAATGCTTTGTACTTGTTGTTGTACTCAAAACGATGACGGTGACGTTCCATGATGTTGGCAGCCTTGTAAACTTGAGCTGCCGTTGTACCCGATGCGATTGCACAAGGGAAAGCCCCCAAGCGCATTGTACCGCCTTTATTGATCACGCCACGCTGTTCTACCATGGAGTCGATAACAAAGTTTCCACTGCGTTTGTTTTCCGCATGGAATTCACGGCTTGTGGCATCTTTAATACCGCAAACATTGCGTGCGAACTCAATCGCAGCCAACTGCATACCGAAACAGATACCGAAGAATGGAACTTGTTTTTCACGAGCGTATTTAATCGCTGTGATCTTACCTTCCACACCGCGAGTACCAAAGCCACCAGGAACCAAGATCCCGTGAACTTTGCCCAACAATTGATGGACAGTTTTATCTGTTACTTTTTCTGAGTCGACATAGATAATTTCAAGATTGGCATTGTTTGCAATACCACCGTGGACCAAAGACTCGTGCAAAGACTTATAGGCCTCTTTAAGTTCTACGTACTTACCAACCACACCGATTTTCACTGTGTGAGCCGGATTACTCAAAACTTTTACAAGATTTTGCCAGCCTTTCAGATTCACTTTACCAGCGCTCAAACCCAAACGTTGAACGATCAATTCATCCAAGTGTTCTTTATTCAAAGCCAATGGAACTTCGTAAATGAATTTGCTGTCTTGGGCTGCAACAACATGGTTCGGCTGCACTGAACAGAACAACGCGATCTTACCTTTTAAGTTTTCATCGATGTGTTTTTCGCTACGACAAACCAAGAAATCCGGTTGCAAACCGATCATACGCAATTCTTTAACCGAGTGCTGAGTTGGTTTTGATTTCAACTCTCCCGCAGCTGCGATGTACGGAACGTAAGTCACATGAACCAAGACCGAGTTTTCCATACCCACGTCGATACGCATTTGGCGAATCGCTTCGAGGAACGGCTGAGATTCGATGTCACCCACAGTTCCACCGATTTCAACTAGGATCACTTCGCTGCCCTGAGCGGCTTCGTAAATACGCGCTTTAATTTCTTCCGTGATATGAGGTATGACTTGCACAGTGCCACCGAGGTAATCGCCACGGCGCTCACGCGCAAGGACTGTGTCATAGATTTGGCCAGTCGAAACTGAGTTTGAACGATTCATGATCGCTGATGTGAAACGCTCATAATGGCCTAAATCCAGATCCGTCTCTGCACCGTCTTCAGTCACATACACTTCACCGTGCTGAAACGGTGACATTGTTCCTGGGTCGACGTTCAAGTAAGGATCGAATTTCATGATCGTGACCTTGTGACCACGAGCTTCCAGCAAAGCTCCAAGGCTTGCCGCTGTTAATCCTTTACCGATAGAGGAAACCACACCACCAGTTACGAAAATAAACTTTTGTTTCAAAGCTTTCTTCGTCGACTTGGCCGTAGAAATTTTAGTAGTTGCCTGCGTGGCCTTCTTCGTTGTGCTTCGTGCACCCGTTCTCTTTGCCATTATCTCCCCTGACTTAAGAGTTTTTCGAGTTTAGCCATGTCCTCGGGAGTATCCACCCCAAGGCTTGCTTCTTTGACTCGGACGACTTTAATCTTTGCGCCCAAGTATAAAGC
>JAGIAF010000152.1 GCA_017745015.1 Bdellovibrio sp.
ATCAATCCAAAAATCATCAATCCAAACATCAACATCCATGCAAACACGGGATTCTTGATGGAAATATCGGAGATTCTCATTTGTTAGCTACTCCTTTAACGTGCCCACGATAGGCCACAGTTTGCTTCAGAGTCATTATTATATTTATTTCAACACATCGCTGACAAGATCTTGAAATGATTAATGTTCCTAAGGAAACCTAAGGAGTCCTTAGGTGGCTAAACGGTGGTTGACTTGAATGCCCCATCGGACTATTCATGACCGCACTAAAGCAATGGGGGTCCCTTATGACGCTTGCTCGTATCACGAGTTCACTTTTCATCCTTTCGTCGACGTTCTTTTCAGCTCAAGCAATGTCACAAACTATTCGCGAGCAAGCCCTTGCCGAGACTAAAATCGTAGCTACAGCTCAGACGAGTGCAACAGATGCCCAGACAACTGGAATGTTGGTTCTTAAAGATCCACGCCCAGAGATTTTGACTCGCTCATGGCAGTATTTTGCAGGCTTCACAGCTCAAAACTTTCAACCTGAAGGGAAAGCTACAAACACTACGACGACTTTCGATCTTGGTGAGAACGGTTCTACATTCATGCCGGGCTTAACCCTGGGAGTGATGGGTCCTGAATGGAATTTAAAATCTGTATTAATCAGCGTCGGTGTTCGCGGAGATGCTTCGTTTGCCTCACAAAGCGTGAGTGCGGTTCTTCCGTCCGGTTTCACTGAAGAGGCTCGCCTGAATACTACATTGATGAGTGCAGGTCCTGCATTGAACCTTCGCTGGGAAGGTCTTCGCTGGTTGGGCCTCACATTCACTCCTCAATTTGGTTCATTGAACTATACGCAAACAAGTTCGAACGACTTTGCCCACTTCTCAAAACGTGCAGCTTACACAGCGATGGCCTACGGTCTAGATTTCCGTTTGACTCGAAAATGGTCTGTATTCACAGAGTGGTCACAACGTTCATTGAATGATTCAAATCAAGAAATCGCACTCCAAAAAGACAACTTTGAATTGGGAACTAAAGTTTCATGGTAAAACAAATCAGCCTCATTCTTTTATCTACGTCCGTAGCATTCGCACAGCAGCCGAAAACTGTTGGCCGTGCTACGACAAAACAGCCCGCGAAAGCTGTGGCTGCCCCTGCTCCAGCACCTACGCCTGCAACACCAGCAGCACCGGTCATTGTTCTTAACCAAAAGAAAGTGGCTGAGCTCGCTTTGCAACAAGGCTACAGAACCAAAGAAGTTAACTTAGCTTACCAACAGCTGAAGCTTCCGTACGTTCAAACTCTTTCAGCTTACGACTGGCTCTTGGGTGCAACAACTGGGTATCAATATGACAAGTCAGCGTCTCTTTTGACGGGCCCAGCAGAATTGCATAACAAATACGAACGCTATCAGACCAGCGTCACTTTGAATAAGCCGTTCACAACGGGTACTCTCTTGGGATTGGAGCTAAACCGCCTTTCTCAATCCGCTGAGTATGACTCTTCGATCGCGTCACCGCCTCCAAGTGATCAAACTTTGGATCGCGCCGGCATCACGCTTGAACAAGCAATCCTCGGTAACTTCTTCGGGGTGGCCGATCGCGGTACTGTGAATGCAGCGGAAAAGAACTACAACGCTTCAGAGATCTTGCGCGCCAATGAACTTGAAAACGTTGTTTTGGATTCTATCAGTCAGTTCTGGAACGCTTACATCGCTCAAGAAAACTTCAAAGAGGCTGTGAACGCCCGCGACCGCTATAAAAAATTGGTGGACGCTGTTCGCAGAAAAACTTCTTTGGGTTATTCAAACCCAGGAGACTTGCCACAAGCCCAAGCGGAACTTGAAAACCGCGAGCAAACTGTGAAATCGACTTCAACGGTGTATTTGAAAGCTGTGGAAGATCTTTTGACGTTGTTGGCGTTGGATCCAAAGTCCGAAGTGAAGTTCGACATGGCAATGCAATTGCCTCCGATGCCAAGTCTTCCTCCTAAAAATATCGAAGAATTGCGCGCCATTCGCTCGCAAAAATTGAAAGTCGATGCCGCGGAAGACTCTTTGTCGGCGGCTAAATCACTAAGCTACCCGACTTTGAACGTCGTTGGTAAAGCTTATACTTCTGGCGTGGGTGAAAAATCTGAAGATTCTTATTCAGAACTCGCTGACGGTTCACGCCCTGATTACTACATTGGCTTGAAATTCGCGTACAACTTTGGCTCAGACATTCAAAATGAGCGCATCGTTTACAACAAGCTGAACAAGGACTTGGAACAAACAAGACTTGAACGTCAAAAGCTTGAAGTTCAAGACGCGGAAACACAAGCTGAGCGCTTAGCTCAAGCGGCTTACTCCATCGCACAAAGCGCAGAGAAGCAAAAGAACTACCGCGAGAAAGCTGTTGAAGAACTCAACCGCTCTTACTCTCAAGGCAGAACAGACATTAATAATTTGATCACAGCACTTAACAACTCATTCGCAGCGGAAGTTCAGTACATTACGGCCGTTGGAAATTATCACATCGCTTTGAATCAGTGGGCTGCATCAAGAGACGAACTTATTCCTGACGAACCAGAGTCAGAGAAAAAATAGGCAGGGGATTTTATGATTAAAAAAATGATTCTTACTTTGAGCGTACTAAGCCTTGCAGCTTGTGCTTTCGAAAAAGACGAAACAGGTTCTGACCCACAAACTCGTCTTATCGCTGAGCAAAACCAAAAAGTTGACAAGAACTTCTCTGGCGCCGTAGGTATTTACTCGGGTGACCTTGTAAGATCCAATGGTGTAGAGAAAATCCAACTTTCATTGCAAATCTTGGGCGAGCCTACTGGCAAAACCAATAAGGACGGCACACAAGAAATCCTTAAACGCCAAGCAGCCGCTTACCTTCGTATCAACCCGGTTGGTGCTTCATTGACCAACTTCGCTGTGACATTCATTCGTGAAACTGGCGAGTTGATGATCGTCAACAAAACAGCAAACATTGGCATCGACGAAGTTCACACTATCTTTGCTAAACTTGCTGGCGACAAAATCACTGGTAGAGTCGTTTCTATGACGGGCGTTATCGGCACGATCAACTTGTCTTTAACTGCTAAAGAAAACGCGAATCCATCAAACGGCACTGAAGAAGAGCAATACGCTCGCCTACGTGAACAATATAACACCTTGAAAGGCGACTGGGTTGGTTGTGTAAAAACGACTCAAGGAAGCACAGTTCCTGCTTACACAGTGAAGATGAGTCTTTCATTGTTCGAAGATGCGAGCGACGGCAAGACAACGGTCCCTCGCCTAGCTGGTAACTTCCACCGCGACAACGATCCAAAAGGCGCACTGGATTCTCAATTGAGTGGAACTTACCGCCCTGATTTGAGACCTGCGACTTTGAACATCACCGGTAAACCAATCATCTCAAACAATGGTTATGTTTCCACATTCCAAGGCACTGTTGCTGATGGAAATTATGAAGCGTCATTCTCTTCAACTCGTAAAGGGTTCGAAGGTATGTTGTACTTGAAAAAAGGCAATACATATCCAGCGAAATGCGCAGGCATTAAATAGCAAAAAGGTGCCTGGCACTTTTCTGATATTCACCGCATAAAAAAAGGGATCTTCACAGATCCCTTTTTTATATCCAAAATCTTTATTCTTTGCCTTCTAATTGCGACCAGCGCTCGTACAGGCGCTCGATTTCTGCCTGAAGGGTTGCGATCTCGGTATAAAGTTCTTGCACCTTCTTGGCGTTGCTAGCGACTTCTGGAAGAACACTTTGAGTTTGTGCTGCTTGGAGCTTTTCTTCAAGAGCTGCAATGTTCGCTTCCATGTTTTCTAATTCGAACTTTTCTTTAAAGCTGAGCTTCTTTGGCTTACCTGAAGCTGCGGCTTTGGCCTCTTGCTTCACTTCATTCTTTTTAGCGGCTTCGAGTTCTTTCAAATCATCATACCACTCTTCCCATTGCAGGAAGCCCGCAAAGCGTTCCATGGTGGTATTGCCATCAGCCCCTTTGTGAAGAGCGATGATCTCTTTAGCAACTTGATCCATAAAGTAACGGTCATGGGTTACTAAAATCACGGCGCCATTAAATTCACGCAGTGACTCTTCCAAGACCGCCAATGTTTGCACGTCCAAATCATTGGTTGGCTCATCCAGAATCAAAACTTGCGCTTCATTCAACATTAATTGAGCAATACGCAAACGGGCTTGCTCCCCGCCTGAGAGTTTTTCTACTGGCATATCCATTTGCTGACGATTGAATTGGAATCTCTCCAAATAGCTTCGCGCATAGACATAAGAGCCTTGATAGTGAACGTAATCACCATCAGAGCAGATATTTTTCAATACCGATTGCTGTGGATTCAAAGTTTCGCGATTTTGTTCAAAGTACGCGACCTTCAAGTTTTCAGCGCGCTTTACTTCACCCATATCCGGCTGCTCTTGGCCCAACATGATGCGAATCAAAGTGGACTTACCACTTCCGTTATCACCCAACAAAGCCATACGTGTTTTAGGATTTACCAAGTAAGAAAAATCTTTAAACAACAAACGATCATCATACGCTTTAGTAATATGCGAAAGTTCGATCAACTTTTGCGGATTGCGATCGGCATCTTTAAATTCAATCTTAACTGTGCGATTGGCGTTCTTCGCCACCAAATCACTGACGTCGTCTTTCAAAGTATGAGCACGATCAATACGGGCTTTTTGCTTAGTCAAACGAGCCTTTGCACCACGACGGAGCCATTCTGTTTCACGACGAAGAGTGTTCTTCATCGTAAGCTCTTTGGCTTCCTGACCGGCCATCATCAATTCTTTTGATTCAACATAAGCCGAATAATCACCCAAAGTCGCAAACAAGTAATTTGGATTTTTAGGATCGAGATCGAAGATCTTATTCGTCACACGCTGCAAGAAGAGACGATCATGGGTAATGATCAAGGTCGCAAAGTTCGCCTTTGCCAAAAACTCTTCCAGCCACATGATACTGGTAACGTCCAAGTGATTCGTCGGTTCATCCAGAAGCAAGAGCTGCGGCGAACGGACCAATTCACGAGCCAAGGCGACACGTTTTCTCCAACCACCTGAAAGATCTTCTACCAAGAAAGTATCGCCGAATTGAGAAAGGTCCAAACGTGCAATCCACTCATAAGCCGGGCCGATGTATTCGCCATAATCCAAATCACCCATGACAGCATCAAGGATACTCACTCCAGGCGCAAAAGTCGGAGTTTGCGCAAGGTAACCGATGCGCAAACCTTTGTTCATGGTGACCTCACCAGAGTCTGGCTTCATTTGACCGGAGATAATTTTAAGCAACGTGGACTTACCAGCGCCGTTAGGACCTACCAAACCAATGCGATCGCCCTCATCAATCCCAAGACTGACGTTTTTAAAAAGAGTTTTACCAGCGAACGATTTTTCTAATTTGTAGGTACTAAGTAAAGGCATGAGGTCAAAGTAGAATGAAAACGCGCAGCATACAAGCGGGATGCTGGTCTAACACCCCGCCCGCTGCTTAAATTAGAGGCCAATAACCTTTTTAGCGGGATATTTCTTCAGGACTTCCATATAGCGGAAGTATTCCGCCTGTAATGGCACTCCCATTGGAATGTGACGAATACCAACGGTCTCGTCCTCTTTCGGGTTGGTGTACAGGTTGAACATATTACTGCCGCTGGATTGCTGGATCGTTCCGCTGAAGCCACCAATATGGCCCGCTTGCACTACAGAGTTTGTGATCTGCACCAGTGGCATAAACTTGAACTCATCCATGCGCACTGCTGAAACCTTGTCGTTCCAGAAATAAACAATACTTCGGCGATTTGAGACACCTTCATCCGCCAACCAGTAGGACATTTGATCCACACCATCGATATAGTTTTTCGAAGGGACCATTTTTGCTACGGCCGCACCACCTTTTCCAGAAATCGCTAACGACGTGTTAAACAAATCCGCAAAATCAAAAAGACCTTCTGAACGACGAGGCTTAATCATGCCTTTCCAATATACAAAAGAGGGACTGCGCACGCCGCCTTCCCAAGTGGATCCCTTGGCTCCGCGGAAGGGTGTATGACCATGGGGTGCGACTTCTGCTTCCGGGCCGTTATCCGAACCAAAGAAAATCACCGTATTTTCCAACTGTCCCGATTCTTCAAGAGTTGCCACCAGACGTTTGAAAATATCATTCATCTCCACCATGCAATCGCCGTAAGTGGTACGCGATAAAGATTTACCCGCATACTTTTTATTCGGATAGTTGTCGAAGTGACAGCCGCGAGTTCCGTAATATAGGAAAAACGGCTTTTTCGCAGACTTTTGCTTTTGAATGAAGTCCATCGCATAATCGGCCCACTTCTGATCCAGATCTTTGATTGTCTCCGTGTTGATTTCATAAAGAGTTTCGATCTTGCCACCTTTTTTCGCGTGCACGTCACCCTTATTGAACGGCAAGTTCATAATATATTTAAATCTCTCTGGAGAAAGTGCCACTTCAGGATTGTAGTAAGGATCTCTCCACTCAGTGTACATATCAGACACCGACAAGAACCCTCGGAAGTCATCGAACCCCACGTTCTGCGGCAGAGAGCCTTCGTTTTCACCAATGTGCCACTTACCCACCGCTTGAGTAGTATAACCTTGCTTGGACATAAGTTCGGCAATAGTTGTCGCGCCTTCCAAACCGCCTGGCTGACCATACATCGGCGGCGCTTGGATTCCGTGATGGGCCTGATTTTGACCCGTCATAATCGTTGCCCGAGTTGGAGAACAACTAGGCTGTGAGTACGCCGACGTCAAAATTAAACTTTCGTTGGCAATGCGATCTACATCGGGTGTTGGATTTCCCGTCGCAGTACCACCACCGTTAAATCCAAAATCGCCATAACCCACATCATCTAAAAGAAAGATCACGATGTTTGGCTTCTTGCCGGTCTTCTTTTCCAGAGCTGCCAATTTGTCGCGAGCTTCTTTTTCTTGCTCGGCATTCTCAACGACGGGCTCCATGTTCGCCGCCAGTTGCTTCATCGGTTTACCGATGTATTGGTTGGGTTGATCGTACCCCATGCTGCCTTCAACAGGTGTGGATTCGGTCACCGTTTTACTTGCGGGCGCTCGCTTCGGCGCAGCCCACGTAGAACTCGCTACCAGAGCTACGACCAGAGCAGAGATGATTGCTTCCTTATGCATGATTCCTCCTTGAATTCTCCATTAACATTGTGAAGAGGGAGGGAGAGCTTCTACAACTTGTTGTTTAACTCGCTATCATCTGACACAAGACGAAAGCCGACGTGAGGTGCCCCGCTTGTGATATCACCCTTGCCTCGAGTGCCAGTGCGATAGCGACTGCAATATTGATCGGTACAAAGAAACGAACCACCCCGTTGCACTTTCTTGCGCACGGAAGGTTCTACGGGATCAAAACTTTCTGAAGGTCCTTGTGGATTTATGGTGAGATTTGATTGCGCATCACGCTCGTAAGTTCGCGGATGATACCAATCGGCAACCCACTGCCACACGTTGCCCGACATATCATAAAGGCCGTAACCGTTTGGAGGAAAACTTGCGACCGGTGCAATTCCTTTAAAGCCATCCTCGCCTAAATCGCGATCTGGAAAATGCCCCTGCCAGGTATTGGCCATAAACTTTCCATCAGGACGCAGCTCATCTCCCCAAGGATAAATTTTCTCTTCCAATCCGCCTCGCGCTGCAAACTCCCATTCTGCCTCCGTAGGCAAACGCTTTCCAATCCACTGCGCATAAGCCACAGCATCTTCATAGGCTACATGAACAACCGGATAGTGGCCCTTACCTTTGAGATCACTGCCAGGGCCTTGTGGATGTCGCCAACTGGCTCCCGGCATCCACTTCCACCAATTACGATAATCATCCAGAGCCACGGGATTTTCCGGAGAGGAAAAAACAATCGAACCCGGCTTCAGCATTTCTTTACTGTAGGCAGGAAACTCCTTTGGATCTAACGGCCGCTCGGCAATAGTTTTGTATCCTGTCGCTTTCACAAATTTCGCAAACTCGTCATTCGTCACCACACGAGAATCCATCCAAAAGCCATGCACTCGCACGCGATGCAGAGGATGCGCATCGGGAAAGCTGCCTTCGCGATCACCCATAACAAACTCACCACCAGGTATCCACACCATGCCACTTTTATCTTTTATTTTTTTGGAACGAGAAATCTCCGTCGATGCCGCCGAAGTCAACGCACGCAAACCCGCAGACGGAGTTTCAGTTAGACAATAAGCCCCGTGTGGGGGATTAAACTCCGCCTTCTCTCTTTCAGAAAAATGTGCGTGAGCCGCGTAACCACCAGCAACGACGACAACAGAACTTGCAACGATATAGGGAAGATATTTTTTCCATCTCATGAACTAACGTTC
>JAGIAF010000153.1 GCA_017745015.1 Bdellovibrio sp.
CTTTTGAAGACTTCAAAGCGACAGAGAAGAACTTAAAAGAAGCTCTTGGTCATGATACTAAAACGTTGAATGAATATCTGCGCATTTTAGAAGAATTAGAACTTGTTCAACAAATTCAGTCAGAGGGAGCGGAGGAGAGCTATTGGATCTCAAAAAACAAGCTCTTTAAAATTCCTGGTGAAATTAGCGATCCAGCAATTGGTCTTTTTCATGCGCAAACAATGAAAGAGGCGCAGACACGATTACAATCTCTTTCATTGTATAATCAATTCCGCACGCTGTATTTCTCTTTGGATCAAGCGGCCTTCGAAGATATCTGTGAAACCTTGAACGATGTAGCAAATCGCTTGAAGGTGAAGTACTGCAACAACTACATCAACGACAAGCGACTCTTTAAATTCAACTTCCAACTTTATCCGGTGACGGATTTGTTGAATACAGCATCCAAAATGAGCTAACTGGACTACCCAGTCCCCCTGCGTCCTGCCTAAACTGAGAGTATGTCTTACACGAAGTTTGCAGTTGGTTTACGTCGTCTTCTCAATCGCCCGGGTCGCGTGGCAGTGGTTTGTCTTTTTGTCTTCGGTGTTTCTATCGTTTTGAATGGAAATCTGTGGAGATTGTGGGGCTTGCATCGTGACTTTGCGCGTATCAGCGATGAGATTTCTACGACAAAGCAGGGCATCCGTGACCTATCAGGCCAGTTAAAGCAAGCCAAAGATCCAGCTTTCATAGAGCGTCAAGCTCGCGATAAACTGGATTTAGCCGGCGAGCACGACCTAGTGTTCGTTTTTCCCGAGCAATAGCTTAACGCGAATCGTTATTTGGTGCCGGTCCGGTATAATACAACTAGTATCCATGCTCTAAACTTAGTTACTTTTTAGAGTAAATCTAGGGGTTTATAAAATGACACTTGATCATTCATTAGATTGGAACCGTGAGAGTCTTCGTGCGCTTCGCCTTCGTCTTGGTTGGAGCAGATCCGACATGGCTCGCAGACTGAAATGTTCTTTAACAGACATTGAATCTTGGGAAGAAGGGCAAGCTCTCTTCGAATCTCAAATCAAAGGTGAACTAGAGATGATTTATCGTCAGGCCGAAGAGTGTTCTGATGAGGTTCGTTTCACACCTGCTTGTGAGAATGAGTGTGATAAAAAAGCTCTCGATCAAGTTGATTTTTCTCGCGTCAAAGCTGACTTAGAATAATCGACAATAAGGCTCTCCCGTTGTATCTGTTTGGATGAAAATTACGGGAGAGTCTTAATGAAGAAAAAGTTATACCTTGTTGATGTCAGCTCGATGTTCTTTCGTGCTTTCTATGCGGTTCGTCCGCTGACTTCTCCCGCAGGTGTTCCTGTGAACGCCGTCTATGGCTTCCTTTCCATGATCACTCGTTTGATGAGAGATGAAAAACCTGAATACATGGTTTTTTGTTACGATCGCAAAGAACCGTCATTCCGCAAAGATATGTATGAAGAGTACAAAGCTCATCGTACAGAAATGCCGGAAGATCTTGTTAAGCAACTTCCCTACTTCAGACAAATCGCTGACATCTTGGGCATCCCGGGTCGCGAGATTCCAAATTACGAAGCCGATGACATCATCGGTACACTTTCCAAAGTGGGTTTGAAACTCGATATGGACGTCGTCATCGTCAGCGGCGATAAAGACTTCGGTCAGCTGATTCAAGAAGGTGTCATCCTTTACGACACGATGAAAGAGCATAAATACGATTCAGCCGGTGTTCTTGAAAAGTGGGGCGTGCGCCCAGATCAATTCATCGATTACTTGGCGATCGTTGGCGATACTTCGGATAACGTTCCAGGCGTTAAGGGTATCGGTGAAAAAGGTGCGATCAAACTTTTGGAGCAATTTAAGACTCTAGAAGACATCTATGAAGGCATCGACAAAGTCGAAAGCAAAAGCGTTCGCCAAAAATTGATCGATGCCAAAGAGATGGCATTGCTTTCAAAAAAGCTTGTGACGATTGCCACTGAAATCCCCATGGATTTGAATATGGATCACTATAAGATCCAACCGCGCAAAGATGATGAATTGCGTTCGTTGTTGCGTGAATTGAATTTCAAAACATTTGAAAAGAACTTGTTTGGCGAGGGAGGTACGCCAGCTCCGACAACTTCAGCTGAAGCTGGTAAGAAATATTACTCGGATGCTGCTAAACCTTCAGCAGCTCCTGAGGCGGTAAGTGCGCCGATTATGGCCGAACACACGACGAAAGAATTTGCAGAGAAAACTCTTTCGACTCGTGAATTGACCGAAATGCTTGCAGAAAACCAAGAGCTTTGGGGATTCCACGATGCGCGCGGCATTTTCCTTGGAACAGCCAATGAAGTGATTTCCGTTTCAGATCCTGAGTTCTTGGGGAAACTGACGGATACTTTCAAAGTTCAATGGAAAGGTTTTGATCTTAAAGATCTCTGGCACAAAATCGGCGTTAAAAATCCAGTGGCCTCTTGGGACTCGATGTTAGCAGCTTATGTGTTGAAAGCCGCTGATACTTCTGACTTTGAAAAAGTGTACGAAAAGCACTTGGGTGAATCTATTCCGGAAATGGCTTCTCCTTCACAGCTCTTCAACTGTCATCTTCACTTGGCAAAAACTCTCGATAAAAAGCTTCATGAACTTCACGGTGAAAAAGTTTACCGTGAGCTTGAGCTTCCATTGATCAAAGTTCTTTTGACGATGGAAAACTGGGGTGTGCGCATTGATAAAGACTTGCTTGCTAGCCAGAGCGCTGAATACGAAAAAGAGTTGGCGGTTCTGGAAAAGCAAATCCACGAAGCAGCTGGCGGCCCATTCAACGTGGGCAGCCCGAAGCAGTTGGGTGTGATCTTGTTTGAAAAGCTGGGTCTTCCCGCAGGTAAGAAAACTAAAACGGGATACTCGACGGACAATGAAGTCCTTGAGGGCTTAGATCATCCAATCGGTAAATTGGTCTTGCAATGGCGTGAACTTGCGAAATTGAAGTCAACGTATGTGGATGCATTGCCTGAGATGATCAACCCTAAAGACGGCCGTGTTCACACAAGCTTCAACCAAGCTTTGACGACGACGGGGCGTCTTTCAAGCACCACTCCAAATTTGCAGAACATTCCAATCCGCACCAAGCGCGGTCAATTGGTTCGTCAGGCCTTTATCGCAGCTCCGCGTATGAAGCTTTTGTCGGTGGACTACTCGCAAATTGAACTGCGTATCTTGGCGCATATTTCTGAAGATCCAAATCTTTGCAAAGCCTTCGCGGAAGACTTGGACATCCATGCAGCGACGGCTTCAGAGATCTTCAGTATTCCTCTCAGCGATGTGACAGCAGATCATCGTCGTACCGCGAAGGCCGTGAATTTCGGTATCGCTTACGGTCAGGGCACTTTCGGTTTGGCAGAGACTTTGGGAATTTCTCGTACGGAAAGCAAAGAGATTATCGACCGTTACTTCACGCGCTTTAAAAACGTGCGCGATTATATCGAAGGCACGATTAAGCTGGCTCATGAGAAGGGCTATGTTGAGACTTTGTTCGGTCGTCGCCGTTATATCGATGAATTGAAATCAACCAACGTGATGTTGAAGAAATTCGGAGAGCGCGCAGCTATTAATGCTCCTATTCAAGGAACAGCCAGCGACTTGGTGAAAAAAGCCATGATTGAAGTACAAAGCAAAGTTCCAGTACGCATGCTTTTGCAGGTGCATGACGAATTGATCTTTGAAGATTTTGAAGACAGCTTGAACAAGTATACGACTGAACTGGTTTCTATCATGGAGAACGTAGCAAAACTGCGAGTCCCTTTGAAAGTTAACTATTCAGTTGGCAACAACTGGGATGAGGCTCACTAATGAAAATTATTAAAACAGTCATTCTTGTGGGTTTTCTTTCTGTCACAAGTATTTCAAATGCTGCGAATATTATTGGCGGCGACGAGGCCACTCCAGGTGAGTTTCCATATATTGTGGCTCTTTATGGTTTATATGGTCATTACTGTGGTGGTTCGCTGATTGCACCAAACTGGGTATTGACTGCGGCTCACTGTGTGAAGGCGCCAAATAATTTGCGCTCTTTGAAAATCGGTTTACATGAGCAATCGGACACTCGAAATGTGGAGACTTTTAAACCGAAGAGAATCGTTGCATATCCGAGATACAACGGGTCCACGACGAACGGTGATTTTGCATTAGTAGAGCTGTCAGGAAATTCTCAGTATCCAGTTATTCCACTAAATACGATGGAGCTCCAGGTTTCTCCGCAAAACCCTTTGACGGCAACAATTGCTGGTTGGGGATCTGAACGTGAGGGGGCTTCTCAAGGGGCGGTGGCTTTGCAAAAAGTCGATGTGCCATTGGTGACTTTTGAAAAATGCAACAAAGCCTATAAAGGTAAGATCACGGAACTGATGTTGTGTGCTGGATATCCTGAAGGAGGCAAGGACTCTTGCCAAGGGGACTCTGGCGGCCCCCTTGTATTGAAGCGTGACGGACAGGATGTTTTGATTGGCATCGTTAGCTGGGGAGATGGCTGCGGCCGTCGAGGAGTGCCGGGCGTTTATTCCAAAGTCAGCGCGGCAATTGATTGGATCAAAACAGTGACTCAATAAAAAAAAGGAACCTCGACGAGGTTCCTTTTTTATTTTTCAGAGCGGTGAGATTTTCTTACTGCGTTTCCCAGCCAACAACGCGGCCGCCTTCAAAGTATACGAAGCGTGTTTCTTTGCGATATCCTTGTGGAGAAGTCGCATAGCGCTCGTACTTCCAGCGTTCATTTTTATAAAGTGGATTACCAGAAACTTCCACATTCATCGGTTCGCCCCAAGAGCGGCGCACATATTCTTGGGGCATACCCATAGCGATATCTTGAGTTTCGACGAGATCTTTCATTTCTTGTTTCGGAGCTAAAGTACGATCCCATATTTTATTGGAGTTGATCCATTGTTGGCGACCTTCGATGGAGGGAATGGACAAGAAGGAAATCTTCTCGGCATCATTCTTAAACCACGGAAGAACTTTGGAATACTGCTCCTTCTCTTTTTTTGAGTTCAAGGTTTTTTCCAGATCGCGCAAAGTATGACGATCACGGATTTCTTGAAGGTCTGATTCATTTAAATAGGCAGGATCTTTACCTAATTCATAAGCAGTTTGGCGAACGGTACGGTCGCGAACCATCTCTCGCGAGTCTTGATCGTTGTAACGAGTTGTCGGGGACGCATAGCCACTTTGAGAAGATCTTTGAAATGGGGCGCAGCCTGTAAGGCTTAGACCGAGGGCACCTACGAGCAAAAGTACTTTCATGAATTGACTCCTAAGACTCAATACTAACTGAAGAGGGCTTGTTTATAAATTGTTCTTGCGAGTGATTTGGTTCTTTTCTTACAATTGTCCTGGGGGAATCTTTTGGCTGAAAACGAAAGCACGACCAAAGTAGAGGAACAAAAAGTGCAGGGAGAAACCGCTGAGGAGATGTCAGAAGAACTGATGTCCTTAGACTCTTTGGATTCAGTACTTGCGGAAGAAGATCCCGAGTTCGCAAAGTCGTTGGCCGAAATCGGCCCCGACGATCCCGCGAACACCGTCGTCATAGAAGAGTCTGAACTCGAATACCGCCTCGAAGATGAAATCAAACATTGGAAAGATCAACAAGGCTGGCGCGCAAAAGTTGCGACATTTTTGCCCTTTGTTCCTTGGATTTCATACAAAGTAAATATCACTCGTACCAACTTGCGTTTGAGCGTGGCGAAGTTTAAAGAACAAGCTCGTTACAATATTCGCAATGCGGGCCCGCTACTTTTGGGATGGCTTAAAGGTCTCTTGCAAAAGCTCAGAGGAGCCATCGGTGATGGACTTTCTGCTTTTAAAGACTTCCCGCTAACGAAGAAACTTGCGACGATAGGTTTAGTTGTTGCGGCTGGATTTTCGGGCTACGTGATCTATCGTATTGCAAATCATAAATTAATCCCGGCATCAGAAGAACTTTTCTTGGGCAGTCTTGAGGATTGGGCAGAACAAAAGTATTTCTACGAGCCGAATGAAGTGGAATCGTTTTATGATTCCACTCGCACGACTCAGAACGTGATTGTGACCCAAAAGATATTCGTGAATCTGAAAAGATCCACGCAGTCGGGCGGCAATCCCATGGGCGTATTTGAGTTTTATGTTGAGGGCACAGACAGCGATGTCTTGGTAGAGTTCAAATACCGAGAGCCCGAAGTGAAAGATCTTTTTAATAGCACCATCGCTGATATGACTTATGATCAAGTTTCGACGGGCGAAGGCAAGCGTCTTATGTGTGAGCGCCTTCGTAAGGAAGTGAATAGAATCCTTACGAAGGGCAAGGTTCGTCGTATCTTTGTTAAAACAGCAATCGTTAAACCTTAAAGCTGTCTAAATTAATATTATAGTACTTCAAACGATCGTGCAGAGTGGATTTCGGCATTCCTAAATCCTGAGCCGTGCGGCGTTGGTTGCCACGATTGGCGGCAAGACGTTTGATGATCATTTGTTTTTCAATCTCTTTCATCACCGGCAGATCGTTGCTGGGTTCGTGGCTGCTTGCCGACGACAACAATGTTTTATCCAAAAGCTTTTCAACGTGACGTTCTTCGATCAATTCACGGGGATAAAGGGCTGCGGCTCTTTGAACTAAGTTTTTAAGTTCTCGAATATTTCCCGGCCAAGGGTGTTTTTTAAGTCGCGCAATTGCATTGAAAGAAAAACGCACGCGCATCGCTTTTGCGAAGGTGTAGAATAAGTCATCAAAGTCTTCCATTCGATGAGTAAGGGCCGGCGGCGTGATCGCGACAACATTTAAACGGAAATACAAGTCTGCACGGAATGTCCCTTGGCGAATTTTCTCAGGCAAGCTTTGGTGAGTGGCGGCAATGATACGCACATCAGTTTTGATATTGCGATCGGCACCAACGGGGCGAATTTCACCATTTTCAAGAGCTCGTAAAAGCTTGGCCTGAAGGGCATAAGAAAGATCACCAATTTCATCTAGGAACAGAGTGCCGCCCCGGGCGGCCTCGAACGCGCCTTTGCGATCTGAGATGGCGCCGGTGAAACTGCCTTTCACATGACCAAAGAGCTCGCTTTCAATCAAGGTTTCGCTTAAGGCGCTGCAGTTCACACTCATGAACGTGAAGTTTTTGCGATTGGATTCATTGTGCAAACATTGAGCAATGACATCTTTCCCAGTGCCCGAGGGGCCTAAAATTAGAACTGGGAATTCTGTGCGTGCCACATGACGAAGGCTTTGCAGTTCTTCATTCCAAACTTCATTGCGGCTTTTCATAGGGAAAGCTTTGATGGAGTCTTCAGATTGACAAGTAAAAAGAAGTTCTTGAGAGCCAATGCGGATGATGTCGCCCTCTTGGAGGACGGCTTCCATAATGCGTGCTCCATTAACGAATGTTCCTGTAGGCGTGCGAAGGTCGCGGATGATGTAGGTGGATTCTTTGCGTTCCAGGCGGCAGTGACGTTCAGAAAGATCGTCGCCAGGGAGTTGAATCTGACATTGGGAATCTTTGCCGAGGGTCAGAAAGTCTGTGATTAAATAAGTTTTCGGGTTTTCACCAAAGATTTTGAGCTGAGCTTGAGTCATGGATTCTCCTTTATTTGAGTTCTTGCGTGTCCGGGCTATTACAAGGGTCCTGCCAGGCTCAGATCGAATATAGAAGGCTCTGACGCAATTCGGCTTTAGGGCTTTATTCGGGGAGAGAAAGCTTTCCAAGAATTGAGAATTGTCGTGGGCTTTGGTAGCCTTAGCTATGCCAAAACAGATTCGTTTCATCAAAAGTGCCGTTGTTCCAAAGGACTACCCAGAACATAGAAAAGCCGAGATTGCTATCGCCGGTCGATCCAACGCCGGAAAGAGCTCGTTCATCAACGGTCTTGCAACAAACAAGATTGCGAAAGTCAGTTCGACTCCGGGTAAAACTCGTCTGCTGAATTTCTTCGATATGGATGCCTCTTATGTTTTGGTGGATATGCCGGGATATGGTTTCGCAGCTCGTTCCGGTGATGAAATGCGCGATTGGCACAAGATGATCGAAACTTACCTGCAAAGCCGCGAGTCTTTGAAGGGCTTGATCTTGGTGATGGATATTCGTCGTTCTTGGTCTGAAGACGAAGAGCTTTTGAAACGCTTCTCTGAGACTCAAGGTTTCCCAATCGCCGTGGTATTGACGAAGGCGGATAAAATGTCTCGCAGCCAAATGCTTCAAGCGGTGGCGAAAATGAAAAAAGCAACGGGCTTAAGCGCGGTGTTTGCTTCTTCAGCTTTGAAAAAAGAAGGCCAAGAG
>JAGIAF010000154.1 GCA_017745015.1 Bdellovibrio sp.
GACAGGTTGAAGGCTCTGATACATTTGCTCATAGGTTCCCTCAAAAAGTCGACCACAGCCCAAACCAAAAAGGACATCACCAGAGAAAAGCCATTTCTGCATCGGCTCCCAATATGCAACGTGACCCAGTGTATGGCCAGGAAGTTCCATCACATCAAATTGAAAATCACCCAAGAAGACTTTCGCGCCTTCGGTGACCCATTGATCTGCCTCGAGGATTTGGTTGCGATTGCGTTGCGGGGCAATCACCGGAGCTGGGTGTCTGCGCACCAATTCGCGCACACCGCCAATATGATCGTTATGATGATGAGTCAACAAAACGCCGACAAGGTTCAAACCATGCTCCGCCAAAAACTCAGAAGCCGCTGTGGCTTCGCCCGGATCAACAATGACCGCTTCTTGTGATGATTCATCAATCAAGCAGAAGACATAATTGTCTTCAAAGATGGGAAGAAGCTCAACGCGGGGACGAGTGTTTGTCATACAGTTCCTCAGCATATTTAATTATGCTCTCTGCAAGGTTCTTCTTCGTATATTTTTCAATGCCTTCTAACCCAGGACAAGGGTTCGCTTCTAAAACCAGACTGCCTTTACGCGTTCGCAATAGATCCACACCACAGACCTGGAGATTCAGAGTCTGTGCTGTCTTTAGAATAATTTGTTTTTCATGTTCGGAAATTTCACAAGGCTCAGCTGTGGCACCTAATGCGAGATTGCTCCGAAACTCTCCGGGCTTTGCGGTTCTCTTCATAGTGGCTGCGATTTCTTCACCAACGACAAAAGCACGAATATCTGTGCCAAAGCATTCAGGATAGGCTTCTTGCAAAAGCAACGTGCCGCTTTTCTTATGCCGGATTTCGAGATCTGCTTTTGAGTTTACCAAAAATACACCTTCGCCTTTGCTTGATTCGAGTTCCTTTGCAATCAGAGGAAAATCGAAATTCGCCTCTGATAAATTTAAAACTGACGGAGGCGTGGGGATGTCCGCGCGAGAAAGCGCTTGAAACGTGAGCCATTTATTGCGCGCCACTGAGTAATATTGAGACGCATTCAAGATCACTCTGGAGCGTTGTTCGAGGGTGTTTAAAACGCTCATAGCTTCCTTGAATTGAAAGCTCGCCACTCGGGGAATGATAATATCGGGTTGAACCTGAAGGCGATTTATAGGCCAAGCTGGGTCCCATAGGTACACCGAGTGAGAGCGTTTCTGTCCTTCCTCGACCAAACGACGGCTGCTATAGATATCGAATTTTCGACTGAGCAGTAGTATTTTGAGATTTCGCATAACTGGCCTTGGGACGAATATGGGTTTCGCTTATGATTCTATCTTATATGAAGATCAAAGTCGAACTTGAGGGACGTGATTTTATTGAAGTGGAGTGCGAAGGAGATTCGCACTCGTCTCCAGGTCGTGTATTGAAGGTGACTCACGTGGGCTGCGCAGAATTTATGGATATGATGCAAAAGATGAAGCGCCATTTTGGTGCGGATATTTCGAAGTGGCCGGTGCCGGAAGGTAACGATCATTCGAGCATTCTTTTACGTGAAATGGTTTTGCGTTTGCGTGGTGAGTGGAAGTTTCCTTATCAAGAAGACGAAGTTTGCCATTGCCGTACGATCTCTACTCATGCCGTCGACCAAGCGATCATCGCAGGGGCGCACACTCCTGAAGTGGTGACTCGTCAAACTTCAGCAAGTACTGCCTGCGGTACGTGCCGTCCTGAAGTACAGAAAATCATCAACTATCGTTTGAAATCCGCTTAGTCTTTTTTAGATTTGACGGAAAGATCTTCAACGATTTTTTCCGGGAAGCTTCCCGTATCCAAGTAGTGTTGAAGCAAGGGTGCAAGTTTGCGACGGCAAGATCCACCGCAGGGGCCAACCCCCGCGCTGGTGGCATCAAAGATCTCATTCATGGTGCGGGCACCGTCTAAAATAGCTTTTTCAATGGTCTCACGAGACACATTGTTGCAGCGGCAGATAATTTCGGCTTTTTTCTTAGCACCCATAAGTCTATGTTACGCCGGAGCTTTTTGCGTCTCAATGCATTAAAACGACGCGTCGCGTCCTGCAAATCCCACTGTGGTCGGGGTGCGGGTTGATAAGTTAGGCTGATTCCGGTAAAAGTAATGTCCCTTTAACAGTGGAGATAGACATGTCTAATGGTTCTAACGATAAACTTCCTATGACCGTACGCGGAAAGGCACTGCTAGATGCAGAGCTTAAGAAGCTATTGTTGGAAGAAAGACCCAGTGTCATCGCTGCTATTGAAGAGGCGCGTGCGCAAGGCGATATCTCTGAGAATGCGGAATACGAATCTGCTAAAGAACGCCAATCTATGATTGAAGGCCGTATTGCTGAAATCCAAGGCAAATTGGCGGGCGCTGATGTTATTGACGTATCTTCTATCAAAGCGGACCGCGTTGTATTCGGTGCTCATGTGAAAGCTCTTGATACTGAGTCTGAAGAAGAAGTCGCATACCAAATTGTCGGAGTTGATGAAGCTGATGTGAAAAAAGGCATGATTTCTGTTCTGTCTCCTTTGGCTCGTGCTTTGATCGGCAAAAAAGTTGGCGATACAGTGACTGTGCAAAGTCCTAAAGGTGACAAAGAGTTCGAAATCCTTCACTTCGAATACAAGTAATTTACTGCCTTCCGCCTTCGCCAAGGCTACGGCGGACAAGTCCGCTGGTTTTTACTTGGCGATTTAGCCTGTTCGCCGCAGAATAGGGTATGGATCGCCGACTTCGTTCTGACAAATATTTGATCTCTGAACAGCCAGGAATGAAAATCCTCGTAACGGGTTTGATCCTGGCTTTCTTTTTGGGTTACACCGCTAAATCCTTTTTGTCTCCTGCGCGAGTCAAAGCGCGACTTGAAAAAGCGGCTAGCCACATTCACAAAGACATTAAGGTGTCTTTTCAAGGTGCCAATGTCAGTTTGAGCGACGGCATTATTCCACGCTTTTCAGTCATCATCACTCAAGTTCAAATGGAATCGGCCCAAGCGTGCTGGATGGCTCCGTTTTTGGAGGTCGATGAAATGCGTCTTCCGGTTTCGGTGTGGGGGCTCATCACGGGATCGTCTCCGATCAAAACAATCGAAGCAGACAATGTGAAGCTCACTTTGCGGGGAACGGCTCAAGACTGCGAGAAAGCAAAAAAAGCCGAAGCGGAATTGCAAAATGCCGAAAAGCCTCAAGGGGCTTTGGTCAGTCTGTCTCCCTCTGAGCAAGCCGATAAGTATCGCAATGCTGTTCGCGGTTTAGATATCCGCAGTTTCAAAATTGTTCTGGCGCAATACCCACAATACCAATCGGAGTTCGTGGATTTTTCAGCCCGAGTAAAGTCCTTTGAACCTCGTGTGATCGATGTCAAAGCTAAGACGAATCTCTTGCGTGATGAAACGGTGGGGGATTATTGGTCCCACGCAAATCTGTTCCTGGAATACAAAGACTCTCCAGAAGAAACTCTGCAAGCGCATTTCTTCGGAAATTGGCGCGAGGGTCACTACAGTATGATCGCGAACTACACCATCGACGATCATTTGTTGAATATCGAAACGGATCTTAAACATATTCCGCTCAGCCAAGTTCTTTCGCTGATGCAGAAGTATGATCTTGTGTCTAAAGACCTTAATGGCAAGCAAGTGTGGATTTCTGCCAAAGCTCGTTTGACCGGAGACGGAGAGAAGATCAAAGAAGCCCCTCTTGAAATTAAAGACTTTCGTGTGGAAGGTGACCTTGGGGAAATGCACGTGGATCAGGCGTCATTCACTTCGCTGGAGCCTCTCAGATATAAGCCGATCTTGATCGATGTTAAAAAAATGTACGTCGATAAGCTGATGTCTTTCTTGAACCGTTCGCAAAAGCACCGAGTATTTGCCGACATGGGAACCTTCACCGGCCAGGCAGAGATCGCTTCCGAAAAGAATATTCGTCTGAGTGGTGAACACTCAGGTATGCAATTCATTTTCTCCAATAAAGGTCAGCGCGAATTACAAGTGATCGAGCGTATGTCGGGAGAGATGTCTCTTGTGGGCGATACCTGGAAGATTCAAGTCAATCGGGCCGAACCTCGCGGCGGAAGTTTTGTCGGCAGTTTAAAATTACTGGCGGATCGTGATTTTAAAGAAGTGGATTTGAAGGCGGCTATCGATGAATTGACTCTGGCTCCCCAGGTTCAGTCATTGATGACTGGTGGAGGAGAGATTGGTGTTGTGAGCTTTAATGCCGATGCCAAACTGAAAGAGGGAAAAGTCAGCTCGCTGAAAGGTCTGGCACAGTTAAGTACGATGACTGTCGAAGGCATGAAATTTGGAAAAACGAAAAGCCATTTTGATTTCACTCATGGGGAAGTCGTTCTGCAAACGCAAGTTCAATCCCTGGCCGTTAATGAGGTTTCTCCGGGTGGTGAAATTCTACGTCAAGTCACTTCCCCTCGGTGGTGGAGTAGCGGTGTGTTGCCATTGAAAGATCTCAAAGGTGAGTTTCACTGGAAGGGCGGACAAAGTCTTGCTTGGAAGGGTTTTGATTCTCACGTCGGTAAAGACGGGCGCTTGATGGCGGAGGGCGGTTGGAATGAACAAGGTCTCTTGGACGGTACGGTCACCATGAAAGAAGGTCGTTTGACGAAAAAATGGCATCTTGATGGAAATCGCGAAGAGCCTACGTTCTCTCCTGAATCTTCAGGTCGCATGAGGAAATAATGATTGCAGTGTTGATCCTTCTTGCCGTAGTCGCCTTCTTAATTTGGAACCATTTCAATTGGAAGGCGCAGGCCTGGCCAGAGGAGGGATGTCGTCCTTCCAAGTATCAGGGCCATCGCGGTTACTGGAAGGGCGGCGCTCAAGAAAATACCTTGGCGTCTTTTAAAGCCGCTAAAGAGCGTGGCTTGCACATGGTGGAAATGGATGTGCGTCTTTCAAAGGACGATGTCGTCGTGGTCTTTCATGACGACACTTTGGAGCGAATTGGAAATTCCAGTAAGAAAGTTCGCGAACTCACAGCTTACGAATTGCAGGCCCTGGTGAATGCTCCCACATTGCGCGATGTTTTGATCAGCAACGATGTGCCGGAGTTTTTAAATATCGAACTGAAAACGGCCGAGAAGTTTGATAGCACCTTAGAAAATAAAATCGCAGAACTTGTCCGTGAAACGGGAACTTCTTCGCGCATTCTGTTTTCAAGTTTTAACCCGTTATCAATTCGTCGTCTGAGCAAAGTCTTACCAGAGATTCCTCGCGCTCTTCTGGCGACGAAAGAAGAAGATCCGATGAATAAGTTTTATCTAAAACATTTGTGGCTTGCGCCCTTCGTGCGTGCGAACGCGTTGCACTTGGATCATCACTTTGTCAGTGTGGAAGAGCTTCGTCGTTATACTAAACGGGGAGTGCCCGTGGCATTTTGGACAGTGAATGAAAAAGAAAAAGCCGATGAGCTTTTAAAAAACGGCGCCCTTAGTATTATCTCGGACACTCTCTCTTAGGTACGCCGTACTAAAAATAAAAAAGCCTTCTGGAAAAATCCAAGAAGGCTTTTTAGGATCCCATTTCAAAAGCAAATTAAGAGTTGTGTGGCTCTTTGTTTGTTTGAGTTTGGTTAACTTGCTGACCTTGTTGCTGTTGGTGCGACACTTGTTGGTTATTAACCGTGTCTTTGATGTCTTTTGCATCAACATCGATCTCGTTCAAACCTTGTTTAAAACCACGGATGGCTTTACCCAAAGATTGACCTAGTTGTGGCAAACGGCTCGGACCAAAGAAGATCAAGAAAATAAGGCCAAGCAAAAGAAGATGTGTAAGGCTAAACTCACCCATTGAGGTTCCTCCCAGGAGTTGTTAACAGTCTACACGTTTTAGACCGCTCCGGGAGGAAAATCAACGCCAGACTAGGATTATTCAGCTGGAGCGTCGTTAATTTCGACCTGAGATGCATCCATAGAGTCGTTTTCTAGGACTTCTGCACTGCGCTCTGGTCCTACAGCAACCACTTTTTCGCCTTCAGTCACAGTTTGCACGGGGGTTGCCTCGTTTTGGTTCGACGATTTAGCAGGGAGTTGCTTCGCCAAACCCTTAACAGATTTTGAGGAAGGCTTAACTTCTGTTGTAGTCAGAGTATTGCTAGCAGCCTTTTTGCCGCCCATCTTTTTAAGCTCTTTATCATATTTAGTTTTAAGAGCCGCCAATTCCTTTTGGTAGTTCGCACGGATTTGCTCAACTTGTTGGTTGCGTGCTTCAGTCACACAAGAAGAGTAAGTGGAAGCTGCGATTTCCTTCGCCTTTGCACGGCACATAAGATCCGAAGAACTGTTTTGCGGAAACGCTTGCACCGCAAACAAAGTCGTAACGAAAAAAGATAGAACTGTTTTCATGAGTCACCCCTTTGGGAATAAAAAAACCTCGAGCTGCTATTAACAAGTTCCATGCCGGACCTAGAGCCCGGTAATCGCTTCTGAATCCTAGAAAGCTCACTTTTTTTCAGGGGTGTACAGACAATTGGCAGCCTTTCGCGGCGCTAATTTACATATGGTTCCCTCACTAGATTGGTTTTTAAAATAGAATCAAGTGGAGCCTATGTGAAAACTCTCGTTATGATCCTAGTGCTGAGTTTGTTAGGGGTGACTCTCTGGGGACGCCTGATAACTCAGCGAGAAAGCGATCACAAGGTCATCACCTGGGGAATTCCAGACTGGCCGCCATATTCGGTATTCCCAAGCTCTAAAGAGCCTCCTGGCATCATGAATAAGCTTCTGAATATTTTGAATACAAACATTCCCGACTATCAGTTCGAGTTGATCGATGCCAGTGTTCCGAAGTCTATGGAGTTGTGGAGTACGGGAATAGATGTGTGTTCTCCCATCACTCTTTATACGAAAGAACGAGCGGCGTTGGCCTATATGACGCCGTGGGTGCTCTCGCCACCACTGCAAATTGTCGTTCGCGCCGATAAATTCGATTTGTTTTTAGCTCAGGCGAAAAATCGCGAGCTAGATCTGAATGGCCTAATCACTTCGGGACGCTGGAAAGGCTTGTTCGTGAAGAACAGATCCTATGGTCCTCCAGTGGATGATGTTTTACATCTGCATAAGGGATCCGTGTCTATCGAGCCACCCGTAGGATCGTGGTGGAGTGTTTTAAATATGGTCGCCGTAGGCCGAGCTGATTTCACTGTTGAATATCCATTGGTCGTAGATGAATTCAATCAAAGCAATGCTCAGTCTGGGGCTTTATTGTCGATTCCTATTGTGGGCTATACGAAGCCTTTTACCTTTATGGTGGCATGTACGAAGTCGCCAAAAGGCAAAGAGTGGATGGAGAAAATCGAAAAGGGAATTCACAGTGCTGCGAAAAAGCCGGAGTTTAAGAAAATGATGGAAAGGCTCTTTACCCCAGAAGGGGTGAAAAAGTACCGCAGCGAGATCGATGAGTTTGTTGAAAAAAGAAAGGGCCCGTGAAGGCCCTAACTGTTAACGACGCATTGATTTGGGATCGATAGCGTCTTGCAAACCATCGCCAAGATAGTTGAAGCTGACGGTCGTCATCAGGATTAAGATACCTGGAAGGATCGCCAAGAACGGAGCTTGATAGATCAGCTCCGTTGCGTTGTTAAGCATATTACCCCAACTTGGGGTTGGCGGCATAATACCCAGGCCCAAGAAACTCAGAGCAGCTTCAAACAAAATAGATTCACCTACACCCAAAGTGATCGATACCAACATCGGTGCGATCACGTTCGGGAACATATGGCGAATGATGATAGTGCTGTCTTTTGCACCCAATGTGCGAGCGGCCAAAACGAACTCACGTTCACGGATCGACAAGATACTTCCGCGAACCAAGCGCGCCACATACATCCAAGAGAACATACATAAGATGATGATCATCTTAAAGACACTCTCGTTGCTGGTGCTGACGATAGCCTTTAGCCATGGGATCTTTGTCATATCCACTGCCGCCATCAAGATCAAAACAGGGATCGTTGGAAGTGACAAAAGACCGTCAGTGACACGCATCAAAACTGTATCGACGATACCGCCATAGAAGCCTGCGATACTGCCGATCAAAAGACCGATCAGCGCCGAAGCAATGGCAACCAAGACACCCACACCCATAGAAACACGAGTTCCGTAAACTAGGCGGATGAAGACATCGCGACCTAATTCATCAGTACCAAATAAGTGAAACGTCTTAAAGCTATTGAAGGTATAAAAGACGTAATGGATATGTCTACAGTGGAGGCTCTGTC
>JAGIAF010000155.1:0-2335 GCA_017745015.1 Bdellovibrio sp.
TCCTTTAAGATGTCAGCCTGAACTGTTCCACGCACTTGTTGCAACGTCCAGACAGCCAAGTCGTTGTACTCTTCTGGAGTCAACTTGCGGCTCAATTCCTTTTCCTTCTTTTCAACTTGCTGATCAATTGCTGTGTTAAAGTAGAAAGCAAGAATCATTGGAGCTGGACCATTGATCGTCATAGATACGGACGTATTTGGATTGATAAGATCAAAGCCTGCAAAGAGCTTCTTCATATCATTCAAGGTACAGATGCTGACACCGGACTCCCCAACTTTACCGAAGATGTCCGGGCGTTGATCAGGATCCTGTCCGTACAAAGTCACAGAGTCGAAAGCTGTCGAAAGACGATGAGCCGTTTCACCTTTAGTCAGGTAATGGAAACGACGGTTCGTTCTTTCTGGAGTTCCCTCACCTGCAAACATCCGCTTAGGGTCTTCATCAGCACGCTTAAGAGGGAATACTCCCGCCGTGAATGGGAATTCCCCCGGGACGTTTTCAAGCTTCAAGTAACGGAATCTGTCGCCCCAGTCTTTCATTTTAGGTACAACGACTTTTCTGATTTTAGTGCCGCTTAAGGATTCACGAACGAGCTTCTGACGAATTTCTTTATCACGAACTTGGAACACCAATTCATCGCCAGAGTATCGTTCCACCAACTGATCGTAGTTTTTAAGTGATTCCAATTCTTCAGCCGTAAAATCTGCTTCCAATTGGGACTGAACTTTTTGAACTGTCTCAGCAGGAGTGCCCAACATAGGGGCCAGCTTTTGCAAACCACCCAACTTTGAAGCCACTTCCGCCAAGTCTTCTGTACGTTTTTTATACTTATGAACTGTGGAAACGATCTCTGCCAAATAGTTCTGGCGATCCGCAGAGATGATTCCATGTTCTTCCGCGGAAAGAATATTATTGCGGAACGCGGGGTCTACAATCCAACGGCCTGGTTGTTTTGATTCCAAAAGATCAGCGATACGGAAGAACAATTTGTTCACGCCGCCATCGTTGAACTGAGAAGCTTGAGTCAAGAACACCGGCACTTCGACTTTGTCGTCGAAGATTTTGCGCGAGCGTTTGTATTGCTTAGAGACGTCACGAAGAGCATCCAAAGCACCTCTACGGTCGGCTTTATTCACGGCGATCAAATCAGCGAAGTCGATCATGTCGATTTTCTCAAGTTGCGATTGCGCACCGAAATCAGACGTCATTACGTACATGGACATATCACTGACTTCAGTGATGGCCATATTGCCTTGCCCGATACCGGACGTTTCCGCGATGATAAAATCAAAATCCAGCTGACGAACGAATTTCAAAATCTCTGGCAAAGAAGAGGCGATCTCACGGCCCGAACCACGAGATGCCACCGAGCGCATGAACACTTTTGTACGAGACAAAGAATTCATACGAATACGGTCACCTAGCAATGAACCACCCGTTTTACGTTTCGATGGATCCACGCAGACGACGGCGATTTTTTTATCAGGATACGCATTTAAGTAGCGCTGAACCAACTCGTCGATCAAAGACGACTTACCCGCACCACCCGTCCCCGTGATACCAAGAACTAAAGGAGCTTGTTTTGCTTTGAAAGATTCAAGACCATAGGAGTTCAAAGAAACATCTGTGTTGCCATTTTCAATAGCCGTCAAAGCTACACCTAACTCCGTTGATGGAACCGTGTCGCCAGGGAAGATGTTCTTCTTAGTTTTAAATTCTTTTTGTTTTTCAAGAAGATCGAAATCACAACCGCGAACGATCATCTCGATCATACCTTCAAGACCTAAACGACGACCGTCATCAGGGTGGAATATCTGAGCGATGCCATAGGCCTCAAGCTCCTTCTTCTCATCATAAACGATCACTCCGCCGCCACCACCGTAGATTTGCACGTAGCCAGCACCCGCTTCATTCAAAAGATCACGCATGTACTTGAAGTACTCCATGTGACCACCTTGGTATGAGCTGATGCAAACCCCTTGGGCGCCTTCTTGAAGAACGGCTTTCACCACATCACTTACTGAGCGATTGTGACCCAAATGGATAACTTCAGCGCCCATATCTTGAAGAATACGGCGCATGATATTGATACTTGCATCGTGCCCGTCAAATAGGGCCGCTGCGGTGACAATTCTAACAGGGTTCTTTGGAGTGTATGCCATTATTGACCTTTAAATTGAGCCTTACGTTTTTCAATGAAGGCACCAGTGCCTTCTTTTACGTCTTCGGTTGTGAAAAGCTCAGAGAAAATTCGTGCTTCATTTTTTTGCGCTTCTTCCACGTCCATATCCCAACCTTGATTGATAGATCTCTTAGATGCACCAACCGCAATGGG
>JAGIAF010000155.1:2345-8236 GCA_017745015.1 Bdellovibrio sp.
TTTCATCACCGTTGCCATCAATTCAGCTTGAGGAATCACTTTATTCACAAGGCCATAAGTCAGAGCTTCTGCCGCTGTGATCATGTTACCAGTATACGTCAACTCGCGAGCTTTACGTTGACCGATTGCGCGTGCCATACGAACAGTCCCACCAAAGCCTGGAATCAAACCAAGGCTCACTTCTGGAAGACCGAATTTTGCGTTTTCAGCAGCGTAGATGAAATCACAACCTAGAGCCAACTCACATCCACCACCCAAAGCGAAGCCGTTAACAGCCGCGATCACAGGGATTTTCAAAAGAGTCAGTTCGTGGAAAATGCTTTGACCACGTTGCGCGAACACCATGGCTTTGTCTTCATCAAGAGCATTGATCTCTTTGATGTCGGCACCGGCTACGAAAGCTTTTTCGCCAGCCCCTGTGATGATCAAAGCGCGAGCGTCTACATACGGCATTTCGCCGATCGAACGCAAAGCTTCACCCATTTCATTCAAGACTGTAGAATTCAAAGCGTTCAAAGCTTCCGGACGGTTGATAGTTAAAATCCAAACGCCGTTTTCTTTGTGCTCAAGGATGATAGTTTTAAAATTAATGCTGCTCATTTTAATACCTATTTTTGAGAGTAGTCGTAGAATCCACGACCTGATTTACGACCCATCCAACCCGCTTCAACATATTTAACAAGCAATGGACATGGGCGGTATTTAGAATCACCAAGACCGTCATGAAGAACGTTCATGATTGCAAGGCACGTATCCAAACCGATGAAGTCAGCCAACGTCAATGGACCCATTGGTTGGTTTGTTCCCAATTTCATCGCAGAGTCGATAGACTCAACGGAAGCGATACCTTCGTGCAAAGTGTAAACAGCTTCGTTGATCATTGGCATCAAGATGCGGTTTACGATGAAGCCTGGCATGTCTTTAACAGACTCAACGAAAACTTTGTCCATTTTCTCTGCCAACGCGCGAACTGTTTTGAAAGTTTCGTCAGAAGTTTGCAAACCGCGGATACCTTCCACAAGTTTCATCAAAGGAACTGGATTCATGAAGTGCATACCAGCTACTTTGTCTGGACGTTTTGTCACCGCGGCGATTTTAGTGATAGAGATGGAAGACGTATTTGAAACAAGCAATGCACCTGTTTTCACGTTCGCATCAAGGTCTTTGAAGATTTTAAGTTTAAGGTCGATGTTTTCTGTCGCTGCTTCGATCACGATATCGCAATCTTTCAAGCCAGCAGTTTCTTGAGTTGTTTTGATGCGACCAAGAAGAGTCGCTTTATCTGCTTCAGTCATCGCCGCTTTTTTGATCAAGCGATCGCAGCTGCCAGAGATTGTAGCCATACCTTTTTCAAGGGCTGCGCCATTAACGTCCATCATGATAACGTTAAATCCGAAATTGGCCGCAACTTGTGCGATACCATTTCCCATTTGTCCTGCGCCCACTACACCAATCAATTTGATATCCATTTACCACTCCGTGTTATTTTTCGATTAAGAAAAGCAGTTATAGATACTTTACTTTAGTGAAGGGGTCAAAAGTTCTAACTTTAAGAGCGGCACGCCAAAGTAAAAATCTGCTGATTCTGGTGGCATTTTTTCCTTGAAATTCAGGCATGGAAATTGGAATAAGCCTCTCCGGTAGTGCGATTTTATAGCAATTGGTGTCTCTATGGCACCTGGAACGAAGAAGGCCCTGATATGAAGATGACTAAATTGAATACACAGCAGAGATATATTTCAACTCTCCTAATTTCGCTCCTAGTCTTAGGGGGCTGCAGCCCATCCCAACCTCAATCTTCAATCTTTCATTCTGACCTCTTAGACGGCCTTTATAGCACTCGCCCTACCGTGGAAAGCCCGGAGCTTTTCATTATGAAGCTTTCAACGCCAGCGCTTTTGGAAACAGCCACTCGTGAGAACGGAAAACCAGTTATCAGTCCTAAGCAAGCTAACGCCATCAAGGCCGAACAAGAACAAACTATCGCGGAGCTAAAAAAGATTTCTAGCAACATCCGCGTTTTGATTCGTTATCGCTTGGTGCTTAATGGTTTGGTTGTCTATGCACCTGCGGACACTTTAGAAAAGATCAGAAGAATTCCAAATGTAATCATGTCTGAGCAAGCCGGAAAATTCTCGCGCCTTGAAGAGGACGACAAAGACTTAAGCCCCACAGGATTGGTTGGCAAAGAAACCTCCGTTAAATTTATCGGCAGCGAAGCGGCTTACGCGCAAAACATCCGCGGCCAAGGCATGCGCATTGGTGTGATCGACACAGGTGTTGACTATACTCATAAAATGCTGGGCGGCGAAGGTACACCAGAGGCTTATGAAGCCATCAATCCTTCAGCCCAAACGGCGGCATTCCCAAATAAGAAAGTTGTCGGTGGTATTGACCTTGTTGGCTCGGACTTTCCAAAGAAGCGCATCCCGGCTCCTGATGAAAATCCTTTGGATGAAGCCACCCATGGTACACACGTAGCAGGCACTGTTGCGGGTCTGGGGGATGGCGTGAACACTTATGATGGTGTTGCACCCGACGCGGCTCTTTATGCGATTAAAGTCTTCGGCAAAGAAGGCGGCACAAGCGATGAAGTGGTGATCGCCGCTTTAGAATATGCTGCAGATCCCACGGGTGATTTGACTTTCAAGGAACAGCTAGACGTCGTGAACCTTTCTTTAGGTTCGGGTTATGGCACTCCTCACCTGATGTACAATCACGCCGTTAAAAATCTTGTGCGTAGTGGTACAGTCGTTGTGGCATCTGCCGGTAACTCTGGCGATCAACCCTATATCGTGGGAGCACCAAGTGTTTCCGATGATGCTATTTCAGTTGCATCCAGCATCGATAATATGTCTCAGAACGTCACTTTCTCTGGTGCAGAATTCAATCTTGGCGACAGCAAATTCTTAGCTGAAGTGAAGGAAGCTCAAAATTCTAAAGCACTTGCAGATATTAAATCTTTCACAGGAGAGTTAGTTTTCGTCGGTCTTGCTGACAAAGACTTTGATTCTGAAACCGCGGCACGTCTTCAAGGCAAAGTCGCTTTGATTGATCGTGGTGGCGTCTCCTTTGCTGATAAAATCAAGCGTGCCGTCGCAGTTGGCGCGAGCGCCGTTGTTGTGGCGAACAATGCGGCCGGTGAAACCCTGGTGATGGCTAATGACAACGTTGTGGATATTCCAGCTGTCATGATCTCTCAAGAAGCGGGACAAAAAATCAAAGCACAGCTTGCGACTTCGGCTGTAACTGTGGATTTGAAGCCATCTCAAAAAATCGAAAAACCATGGATGATCGACACCATCTCTCCATTCTCATCGCGGGGGCCTCGCTCTGAAGACGGTATGATCAAACCTGAAATCTCAGCTCCGGGAACAAACATCATTTCCGCAGCTCGTGGCTCTGGTGATCGAGGCAGATTGATGTCAGGCACCTCGATGGCGGGTCCTCACATCGCGGGTGTTATGGGACTTCTTAAACAGAAATTCCCTGAGCTCAGTGCTCTTGAATTGAAATCAGTTCTTTTGGGGCACGGCAAAGTGATCTCAGATGAAAAGAAAGCTGTCTATTCTGTCAGCCGCCAAGGTGCGGGTCGCGTGCAAGTGGCAGAATCATTGAATGCACAAATTGTGACCATCCCATCGACGATCTCCTTGGGTCTGGTGGACATTGAGCAGAAGAAGGTTCTGACTCAAGATTTAACATTCAAAAATATTTCCAAGGAAGCCATCACCCTCGATGCTCAATGGTCGGGCTCCAGCGCGTTGCGCTTTAAAGTGCCAAAGATTTCTTTGGCCGCTGGCGAAAGTAAAAAAGTGACAATCCAAGTTCTGGTAGATGGATCGCAAATGACAGAGGCCAACCAAGAACTTGATGGATTCCTAAAATTCACTCGTGGCGAAGAGACGTTGTTGCAAATACCAGCTTTGGCGGTGACTCGTCAGATCTCGCGCATTAATGCGACATCGTTTCAGGTGGAGGCAACTTCTGAAGATGACGGTCCAGGCAGCTTAGCTATTCTGAAATTGAAAAATAGCAGCGTGAATACCGGTGAAGCTTACATCTTTACTTCACTCGGTAAAGACGACCGCAAAGTTGACACAAAACCAGACCTTGCTCACAACAAAGCCTGCGACTTGCAATCCGCTGGTTACCGCATCATCCACGGTGAAGATGGTAAACGCTACTTCCAAGTGGCGCTGAAGCTTTATGAAGGCGTTACGACATGGCACCGTTGCGAAGTAAACGTGCAATTTGACTCAAACAATGATGGTGTTGCAGACCAAGAGCTTGATGGGCTGGTTGCTTCAGATCTTCCAGGTCTAACATCCGATAAGTTTATCAGCTTGCTACTTGATGGTAACAAAGCTCGTGAGCTTCGTAAGCAATACGAAACAGACAAATTAAGCGGCAAAGAAGCTACCGAAGATTATAAAGAAGCGATCCAAGGCATGTTGCCAATGGATACTTTCGATAATTCAACTCTAGCGATCATCACTACTGAAGTCTCTTCCCTTCAAGCTTCTCCAACGGGAGAGTTGAAAGTGAAGATCTCAACAACGCATAATGATTCCGCTGCGGTTGAATACGATGACTATTTAGGCAATGCCAAGGAATGGAAGCAAGTGTCTTTGAACGACCTTGGCCAGGCTGTGACGGATATTCCTGAAATGATTAAGGTGGATGGCAATTCCTCAACAACTGTAAACCTCAAAAAGGGCTACAGCAATGAAAGCGTGATCATCTATACGCCACAAAACAAATCTGTCCGTGACAGCGTGGTGGAAGATCAACAGTCTCAGGTAATCAAAGCGACTTACGGAGTTAAATAACAAAAACCTTCCCTCAGAAGCGCTCTCTATGCTGAACTTGGACAGACTGCAAGCCTAAAGACCTGCAGTCAAAAGTTCTGGTCTTGAGAGCCCTATAACCGCGCCCTCACAATAGAGAAATGCGGACTTTACTTCCATTAGCGCTCCCGATCTTACTTGCCTCCACGCCAGCCTTTGCAGCTCTTGCCACCGACGCAGGAACCGCTTTGCAGTTTTTCCGCAACAAGGACAGCGCATTTCCATCGGGACAAGCCAGCCGCACTATTCTTGAAAACAAGCTTCTTCGCACGCAAACAGAGTCTTCCTATCATGTCCGTTGGGATCATCGCGAGTTCGATCTTCAAGGAAATCAAATTCTGCGTGATATCGAGACCGCAAGATTCGTCGATACCAAAGCCGTTTCCCAACTTCTTTCGCTCAATCGTGCCGATGCTTCACCTGTGAAAACAGTGGGTGCCGGCACAACACTTGAGATTGTCGATACCGATATCTATTGGGCCCGCGTAAAAACTCGTGATGGCAAAGTGGAAGGTTGGTTGCCAATCTCCATGCTTAAAAATCGTCATGACGACACCGGTGTTTTCGTGAACATCGTCGACACCTTCTTACGCAAAGAGGCGTCAGCCAGCAGCTCTGTGATCACGACTGTTCCTCGTCTGCGTCGCGTATTGCCGATTGCTTTTGAAAAAGGCTTTATGAAAATTCAGTACAAAGGAGTCATCGGCTATGTCGATGTGAATTACTTTGTATCCCGTGCCGACTTCGCAAGTTTGGTTTACGTTGCTGGAAAAAACTGGGTTCCGACCACTCATCGCAATGGCGAAAACATTGTAACCTCTTTGCGCGAAGAAGTTCCTCTTAAAAACATTCTTGGTTATGTGACCTCACCTTTACGTGGGATCGTTGTTCGCCCGAACAAGTCCTCGGGTCCTTTATTGCTTTCGCGCGTTGAAATCATTAAGCCAGAAGCAAGCACTTGGGCCGTCAGCAGAATCGATGGTCACGGGGAAGTCTGGTGGAAGCGTTCTACGATCACTCTTAACGAAGCCACTCCAAAGG
>JAGIAF010000156.1 GCA_017745015.1 Bdellovibrio sp.
GGCTTAGCCCATCTCGGCTCCCTTGTTTGGCAAGGCCACCCTAATCCCAGCGATCTGGAATGGGGCGGATGTATTGATTTCGCCGGTTTTGGTGTTCCAAGCGTACGCGCGGCCATCCTCTGGGATTTCAGCTAAATTGATTTTCATATGAGTAGCTCCAATTTCAGCCCGCTCCTTGAGGGTGCGGACGGACGGATCGTTGTAGTAGAAATGGGGCGGTAGGTCAAGGTCTGTTTTGGACTAGGCCCCATTGCGGTTTTAAGCCCTGGGAGTAGTCTATAACCGGATAGTAAATCCTCGGTAAAGGAGGCAGTTATGGCAACTCTCAGAGTAAATGGCCGCGATCTTTACTATGAAGACCACGGACCGAAAAATGCTCCTGCCATTGTCCTTAGCCCTTTGCTTTTCACAAACAGCTCTGTTTATGAACCTGTCATTCGTATGTTAGCGGACGACTTCAGAGTCATTGTTTATGACCATCGTGGCTTTGGAAAAAGCGCAGGTCCCGCGAATACTAGTATAGAAGAAAGCGCTAAGGATGTGGCGGCCCTTATTGAAAATCTTGATATTGGTCCTTGTCACTTCGTCGGCAACTGTTTAGGTGCCTTTGTTGGGTTGCAACTCGCCGTAGATCGATCTGATCTATTGAAAGGTTGTGTGCTCATGGGTGTCTCTGCAGAAGCTGAAAAAGAAGAATCTTTGAAACAAATGGAAGAATTCTTCGCTAACGCTCGTAAAAACGGAATGAAAGACAGCGCTGAAGGCTTTGCGCAAATGTGGTTTGGTTCAAGCTTCCGCGCGACGAAAGATCCAATTCAAGTCACTCGACGAGAACGCTGGATCCATGAAGTTGCGAAAGTAAAACCAGAAAACGTTGAATTGGCGAGCCAACTCGTCCATCACAAAGATCTCAGCAAAGATCTTTCTAAAATTACGTGTGATTTGCTCGTCATGGCGGGTGATGAAGAATCCCCAGAAGCGATCGAATCCTATAAAAAACTCGTAAAAGCTGTGAATGGCGCTGAGTTCAAACTCATCCATCACGCCGGTTACGCACTCGTTATTGAACAACCTGAAGAAGTTGCTGAAAACATCAGACACTTCTGCAGTAAAGTAGATCGTCATGTCGCTTACAAATCTCAACATGTCTCTCGTGATTTGGGCGCGAGGGCTTTGTAGATATTTAAGAGCGAAATGACTAGGGAGGCGCCTTCCAGCAAGAGGCGCTTTTCTTGTGGGTTATTTCAAATAAAGATCTGAAGCTTTTGGTGAGGACTTGATCTGTTTTAGGTCTTTCAATTGCTTTACCAAAGTAGTCCAGCGCTCATCTGTCATCGAACCCAGCACTTCGCCTTTAACTTCAATCAATGGTTTTTGAATGTCAGCAGCCTTATCGAAAGTTGCCAGATCCAAGGCTTTATTAAGACTTGCCATGTGCTTATTTGTCGCTTTGGCGTCATGCAAATAGTTAGCCCATGATTCGCGAGTGGCTGTAATCATCTTTTTAACGAGTTCTGGATTCTTTTTAATTGTTTCTTCGCGAGCTGCAAGAACCACCAGATATGGATTAAAACCTTCATCTGCAATCAAGAAGCTTTTTACTTTTGCGCCGGCCTTTTCAGCACTCAAAGGTTCTGTCGTGATGAAACCTTGTTGTGAGAAGTTCTTATCGTTTACAAAATTCGTTACGCCACCCAAATATGGAACGATATTAACTTTAGGTTTTCCGAATTTGTTAGCTAGATATTGGTAATAGGGAAGTCCGGACTGAATCGATAATGTGCCTTGAGATTCAAAAACGTCTTTGATGTTTTTAAAGTTCTTCTCTGCGTGAGTCATGATGATGTACGGAGAAGTCTGGTAAACCGCAAAGAGCCCGATGATCTTGTTTTTGGAATTTCTATCTTGAGACAAGATGATTTCATCCGCACTGACTATCGCAAAATCAGTTTTACCATTGGCAAGCATTTGAACTGTTGGCGTTCCGGAACCACCTTCTGTGATCGTCAAGTTGATCCCGTGCTTTTCATAAGTCTTATCTAATTGCCCTGCATAGAAACCACCAAACTCTGGTTCCGCTTTCCAGTTAAGAGCCAAAGACACGGCTTCAGGCTTCGTGTTTGCGAAAGTAGTCAGACTTGTCAGAATAAGCAAAGAAGCTAATACGGATTTCATAATTCTCCTGCAGGAAAGGGTCTGCGTAAATTAATCAGGCGATGAACAAGGTTGAGAGTTCCCATAAAAAGAAGTCCCATCACAGATAATAGAATCAAAGCTCCAAAGACGATGTCCACTCTCTGCTGAGTGCGAGCGGCATCAATCATAGCGCCTAAGCCGCCACCTGCGACAAACTCCCCAGCTATCGCTCCGATGATAGACAAACCTGCGGAGACCTTTAGTCCGGAGTATATATAAGGGTAGGCGACGGGGAGTTGAAGTTTCCAAAGAGTTTTCAAAGCACTCCCGTGATAAACACGGAAAAGGTCCTTTTGTGCTGATGAAGCGCTCTCAAGTCCCATCAACGTATTCGCGATAATTGGGAAGATTGAGACGATAAAGCTTGATGCGATGACCGTTGGTGCTCCGAAGCCGAAATAAATCACTAATAGCGGCGCCACAGCGATGATTGGAACTGTTTGGAAGAACACTGCGAATGGCAAGATCGCCTTTTTAAGAAGATCTGAAAGCGAGAAAACGATGGCAATCAAACTGCCGATTAAAATACTTAATCCCAAACCATAAAGTGTATTCTTTAAAGTTTGCAGAAACGATGTAACATAATCTATTTTCATCTCAAGAAGTGTATTCCAAACAGAGCTTGGTGCTGGAATCAATGTTTCATGGATCACGTCTTGTTTGATCAATACTTGCAAAATCGCAGTCACGAAAACGAAGAAAATAAAGGCTGGAGTCAGGCGTTTCATGCTTTTAACCCCGCAGAAATCTCTTGAATGATTTTATTGAAGCTTTCGGAAGTTCTTAAGGAATCGTCGCGCTTGATTGGTAAATCCAATTTGCGATCCAAAGTCACTCGGCCACCTGGACCTTTCAACAAGACCACGCGCTCTGATAAGAATGTCGCTTCCAACAAAGAATGCGTTACGAAAATCACCGTGAGCTTTTCTTGCTGCCACAGATCGCGCAATTGAATCTGCATTTCATATCGTGTGATCTCATCAAGGGCCGCGAAGGGTTCGTCCATCAGAAGTAATCTTGGTTTTGGTGCTAAGGCTCTGGCCAAAGACACGCGCATCTTCATGCCACCGGAAAGCTGGTGCGGAAACAGATGCTGACTGTCTTGAAGTTTTACTTGAGTAAGTATCTTTAAGACACGGTCTTTGATTTCATCTTGGGAAATTTCTTTAAGAGCTGGACTGAGTTCAAATGGAAGTGCGACGTTTTCATAAACGGTCTTCCACGGAAGTAAGTTGGCATCTTGAAAGACGAATCCAAAATGTCCCGCAGACTCTTCATCAAGTTCAACCAGACCACCTGTTGGTGATTCAAGGCCTGCTATGAGGCGAAGCACTGTTGATTTTCCGCAGCCTGATGGTCCCACCAAAGAAACAAAACTTCCTTGCTGGATCTCAAGATTGAGATTTTGAATCACTTCGCGCTGGTGGAAGCTTTTCTTGAGATTTTCAAGGCGAATGCTGGAAACTTCAGACATTCTTAAACCCAGTCATAGTTAAAGCTAATACTAATGCGTTCTTTATCAGATTGATTGGCTGGAACTTCATGACGAAGCCAGCTTTCAAATAGCACCACGTTGCCTTCCTGAGGCTGCAAAGAATAGTGTCGCTTGTTGGCGTCCTTTGCATGGTGTTTGCGCGGCGGAGAGGCCATGAAGGAATCCAAACGTGGATCTTCAAATTTAATCGCAGAGCTATTCTTTGGCGTTTGAACATAATAAGTCCCGCTAATTACTGAAAGCGGGTGAAGATGCATCGTGTGGATTACGTTTGAAGGCATGATATTAATCCAGCAAGAGCTCATCTTAAGTTCCTTGGGATTGATATCCATTTCTAGATGCTTCACAAATTTGCGTACATGTTTAAAGATGTCTTTTTCTAGAAGTTCAAACGTCGTTGAGATCTGATGAAGTTGCGCGATCGAACCATAAGATGTGTAGCCGCCCGGATAGTTCTTTTTCGACCAGATCTGACCTTCTTCATCAATCTCTGAAAATTTCTGAGCTTCTTGTTTGATCTCTCTATTAAGCTGAATGATTCCAGAAGATTTCAAAGGAGCGTAATAAACAGAGGTTGGAAAAAGGGTTTTAATCATATCAGTCTGATCCACTTCTGGGAGATCACTCCCACGTCTTATAATGAGACGATAGAGTGTGTTTAAATCGATTTCAAGATGCGCTGAACAATCCGTTTACAGCCGCTTGCCGTGATTGGTCTCACCCCGGTGTCAAATCCAATAAAATGGATCCGATCTTGGCATCACCGTTGCTTTAATGAATGGCATTACCAAGGAGTGAAACATGAAAAAGCAACTTCTCATCGCCATCGTATCTTTGATCCCAGCTATCGGTTTCGCAAAAACTGATTTCGGTTCGATCATTACAGAGAACGTTAAGGCGCAAGACGAACTACACCAAGCAGTTCGCCAAGATGTTGATCAAGCTCGTGGTACAGTTGCCAAAAAAGACGTTCGCGAGCGCATCGTGATCGTTGAAAACTCTGGTGTGTCTTACAACGCTCCAACGAGCAAATCACTTTTGGCGTTCAAAAAAGAAAAGACGAACTACCGTCCTTCTGAAGCAAAACAGTTCGACCGTTTGGCTAACGAAATCCATAGCGTCGATCAATAAGAGTCCTTAAAAGACTCCTAAATTCTACCCCCTAAAGGCGTCGGCTTCCCCTCCGGCGCTTTTCTCTTTTTAAAGGATGAGTTTGCGAAGCTCTTGTTGCGAGTAAACGTAGTCCGCATAGACCATGGTATTTGCGATATTTCTGTGTCCCAAAGCCACCTGAACCAGACGGATATCCCGGGACTTCTTATAAAGCTCGATAGCGAAAGTATGCCTTAAAGAGTGGAACTTCTTTGGAACGGGGCGATACATTTCCCAGATCTGGTACATCCGCGGATAAGTGATAGGAAAAACCGACGTGCCGCCTTGCTTTTCAGCGAAGCGATGAAGTCTTCCAAAAATCTCGGAATGAATGGGAATTTCGCGGTCATTGGAACCCTTTAAACCCCGGATAAAGATGCTTTCATCGTAGGGGTTTAAATCGGACCTTTGAATATTGAGAATTTCCTGGGCCCGGGCGCCGGTCTTCAAAGCCACCCAAAACATCAAACAATTGCGTGGATCCTTGTCTTGAAAATCCGTGAGAATTTTTCGCAATCTGTCGACCTCGGGTTCGAGGAGATATTTGTTCTTATTAAGTTGATACCGAGATGCCGTAGCCATAACCCATCATTCAAAAGTCGGGGTGGGTCTGACAAGGGTTATTGTCTGACGCATTGCATTCAAAGTGTTGATACGTAAACACAATGATATTTATACATACTAGACGCAATGCAGCAATGAAATACCCAGTATAACAACCATATTAAAACATCAATAATTTCAGCTACATAACACTATAGCTTATAACTATAAGCTATAGTCTGAATTGAAAAAGGGGTCTATACGGGTACCCAGGAAAGATTTCTTTGTGGTTTCAAACACTTAGCTTGACTCCCCAATTGAACCTTTTAAAGTATATCTGTATTTCACAACGTTAAACAATGCATAACACAATGCTAATATTGTGAAATACAACAGTCCAGAGCGTTTTAAATGGGGGTAGGGGTGCAAGGTCCAGGATTAGACATCGATGAAAAGGACGTTTCAAACGAGAGCTTTCAAATAGGGGGATACCAAGGCCTACCCCTCTCTGATTTAAATAATCAGTTCGATGAATCGGATTCAGGCGGGGAGCTCAATCCCCGCTCAAAGACATCTTTAAGGATGCATTACGAAGCCCAGGTTTCTGTGATCCGCCGTCAAATGGGGGATTTGGAATCAGTGCGGTTAGGCTTAGGGCTTTCGCAACGTAAAATGAGTCAGTTATTAATGGTCGATCCAAGCAGTTGGACTCGTTGGACTCGTCAGGGTGATGAAGCTCCCCCACATATTTGGCGCGCTCTTCAGTGGTATTCGGTTCTTCAAGAGAAAATCCCGGGTTTAACTCCCCAATATTTCATCAATCAAAGTCCGCAAGTGCTTCATCAAAAGGCACTTCAAGAATTAGATGGCGAACGCGTCGCTCGCCAGGCCGAAATGCAGGTTTTAAATCAGAAAATCGAAGGTTTTTCAGCGGAACGCTCCGAGTTTGAAAATGAACTCGCGAAACTCAAAAAAGACCTGAATTTTCACAAAAAACTCTCTATATTCATTCTTTCTTTAAGTATTGCTTGGGCTTGTGTCCTATTAATTGGGAAATTCATATGATTAAACACGATTCAATCCGCCGTCTTGCCACTGAAAAAATCGCTGCTGCGATTACAAAGATGGGACACACACTTTCTGAAGATGAAATCTATAAAGCGTTAGTTGAGCCACCAAATCCAGAAATGGGTGACTTGGCTTATGGCTGTTTCATCTTGGCGAAAGCCCTTAAAAAAGGTCCTCCGCAAATTGCTGCGGAAATCGCGCAAAATATTGAAGTCGATGCAAAGCTGATCAAAGCGCAAGCAGCTGGCCCGTATTTGAATATTACTTTCTCGCCAAATGCTTTCGGTGAAGAAGTTCTTTCTCATGTTTTGTCGGGGACGCACTTTAAAAAGCAATTGGTGGATAAAGCTCCAAAAACAATGATCGAGTACTCTCAACCCAATACTCATAAAGAGCTCCATGTGGGCCATATGAGAAATTTGTGTCTGGGTGATGCGATTGTTCGCATGCTTCGCTATTCAGGTCGCGACATCGTTTCTGCAACTTTCCCAGGCGATATGGGAACTCATGTGGCGAAATGCCTTTGGTATATGAAAAAGCACAATCAAGAGCCCGTTCCTGAAAAAGGAAAAGGTGAATGGTTGGGTCGTATGTATTCAAAAGCCAATTTGCTTTTGGAAGATCAAAACGGCACGCCTCAAGAAGATTTGAATCGTCAGGAGTTGACGGCAATCTTGAAGGAACTTGAAGCTGAAAAAGGTCCTTATTACGACCTCTGGAAAGAAACACGCGAGTGGTCTATTCAGTTGATGAAATCGGTTTATAAATGGGCCGATGTTACTTTTGATGAATGGTACTTTGAATCTGAAATGGATGCTCCGTCAGCTGCGTGGGTTAAAGAACTTTATGCTCAAGGTAAACTTGAAAAATCAGAAGGTGCTATCGGTAAAAATCTAGAGGCTGAAAATCTTGGCTTCTGTATGCTTTTGAAATCTGACGGCACAGGCTTGTATGCGACGAAAGATTTGCTTTTGGCTCGTCATAAATTCCAAGATGTTAAGATCGAAAAATCAGTTTATGTCGTGGATATGCGCCAAGCTTTGCACTTTAAACAAGTGTTTCGTGTTCTTGAAATGCTGGGCTTTGAGCAAGCTAAGAACTGCTTCCATCTTCAATACAACTATGTGGAATTGCCAGATGGCGCGATGAGTTCTCGTAAGGGCAATATCGTTCCTTTGAATGATCTAGTTCACAACATGGAAGAACACGTCAAGACGACGTACTTGTCTCGTTATGAAAATGAATGGACTAAGGAAGATATCAACTTGGTTGCAAGTCAGGTTGCAAAAGGTGCCATCTTCTACGGTATGCTTCGCATGGATACTAATAAGAAGATCGTTTTCGATATGAATGAGTGGTTGAAACTTGATGGGGAGTCTGGTCCGTTTATTCAGTACTCTTATGCCCGTATCCAAAGCTTGGGTCGTAAGTTTGCTCGTTCTGGACAAGCTGTTAACTGGGGGTTGTTGCAACATCCTTCAGAGCGTCAGTTAATGCAGCATATTTCTGGTTTCAATACAGCTGTTGCAACAGCTGCGGAAAACTTCAAACCAGCAGCAATCTGTACTTATTTGTATGACATGGCGAAGAAGTTCAACGTCTTCTATCACGAGTGCCCAATTGGTACAGAGAAAGACGAAGCAACTCGCGAAGCACGTCTAGCTTTGAGTGCTGCTGTTGGTGCTACTTTGAAGCAAGGTATGGCTGTTCTAGGTATGCCGGCTCCGGATAAGATGTAAGC
>JAGIAF010000157.1 GCA_017745015.1 Bdellovibrio sp.
CGTACAGCTTACATCCAAAGAGTGCTGACGAAGTTGTTACGATTAAATCTATCTATGAAAACCCTGAATTCGGTGAGGCTGACGGCATCATCGTTGTTCTTGATGGCACGCAGTTGTCTCGTCACTTGCAGCTGGCTTTGCAAGTGAAGGAAACGGGTTTCCCAATGATCGTGGTGATCACGATGGCTGATCTTTTGCGCCGTGAAGGCATTGAGATCGACATGGAGTACTTGCGCAAAACACTGGGGTGCCCGGTATTGCAATTCGACGGCTTGCTGGCTGGTGGTCTTCTTGAGATCGTCGCGGAAGCTCAAAAAATTCCTAAAGACGTCTTCCCACAAAGACCTAAAGTTTGGGACTTCGAAACGCTTGATCAGAAAATGAAAGAGTGTGATCGCATAGCGAAGGAAGCTCTTTCTCATAAAACAGATCATGCCGAAGATCGTTTGAATCGCATCGTTGAAAATACCGCTCGCATTGATCGCGTGTTGTTGCACCCGTATTTGGGGCTTGTGATGTTCTTAGTAATCATGGGAGCATTGTTCTCTTCGATCTTCTGGTTGGCTGCTCCATTCATGGATTATATCGATCAAGCGTTCAGCGCGATGAATGGTGTCGTAGCAGGCATGGGGCCCGGCACATTGTGGGCGGACTTCTTGGCGAACGGTATTGTTTCGAGCTTTGGTGCCTTCATTGTGTTCGTGCCGCAAATCTTTATCTTGTTCTTTGGTATCGGTCTTCTTGAAGGTTCTGGATATTTGGCTCGCGCCGCAACTTTGATTGACCGTCCATTCTCTGCCTTGGGTATGAGTGGTCGTTCTTTCGTTCCTATCTTGTCGGGCTTTGCCTGTGCTGTTCCTGCGATCATCGCGACTCGTAATATCGCTTCTTCTCGTGACCGTTGGATCACGTCGTTCATCATTCCATTGATGACGTGTTCTGCGCGTTTGCCAGTTTATGCGATCTTGATTGCATTCCTTTTCCACGGACAATCGCCATTCCTTGCGGGCTTTGTTCTTGCGGCTTTGTATTTGGGCTCTATGGTTGTGGGTGGTATCGCCGCCGGTATCGTGAATAAGTTTCTTCCAGAGCGCGATACGTCGTTCTTTATGATGGAGCTTCCAATCTATCGTAAACCCAAAATGCGCGTCTTGCTTCGTCAAGCTTTGACTCGTACTTTGGCCTACGTCAAACGTGCCGGTCCGCCGATCTTTATTTTCTCAATTCTTATTTGGGCGGGAACAAATTTTCCGAATTATAATATTGAAAATGCCCATGACAAGTTGGAGCAATCTTACGCGGGTCAATTAGGTAAAGTGATCGAGCCAGTTGTGGCACCCATGGGAGTTGACTGGCGTGTTGGTGTAGGTTTGATTTCAGCTTTCGCGGCTCGCGAAGTGTTTGTTTCATCACTCGCAGTGACTTTCAACATCACAGATGACAACGAAGAGTCGCAACAGCAATCGTTGTTGGCACAAATGGAAACCGCAGTGAATTCCGCAGGTCAAAAGATCTTCACGGTCAGCAGTGTGATTGGCCTTATGGTCTTCTTTATGATTGCTCTGCAGTGTATGTCTACAGTGGCAGTGCAGATGCGTGAAAGCGGCTCTGTCAGTATGGCTCTTGGTCAGCTCGTCGCCTTTAACGTCTTTGCCTATGTCTTAGTGGTGGCCTTGGTGCAAGGTCTCCGCGCCCTCGGCGTCTCTTAAGAGGCGCCTTAGCTATAAAGTTTTAAGAATTGTTTCAGAGTGTTTGGCCAATTGTGATTACTCTTGGCCCAGTCTTTGGCTTGGTGGCCGTGTTGTTGCGCCACTTCTGGATTCTGCAAATAATAACGAATGCATTGAGCCAGGGACGTCGCAGATCTTGGTTCGGCTAAGATCCCACGCTCATTGTGACCCGTTTGTTCTGGAGTTCCGCCGGCATTCGTGCCGATCACAGGTTTTTCCATCATCATCGCATCTAACACACTTAACGAATAAGTTTCGTTGTAAGAGGCCAGAGTGAAGACATCCATGGCATCCAGGTATGAAACATAATCCTTCTGAAAAGGAATATGTTTCAAGTGGTTCTTCAAACGCACCGAATTGCAGCGACCATGAAGCCATGTGAAAAGCTCTAAGGATTTTTCTTCGTAAATCGGGGAGCCGTCTGCAGCCTTACCTTTAGCCGTTGGATCACCCAAGATCCACAATTGGATCTTGGACAGTTCTGCATCAGAGAGATGATCTAATGACTCAGCCAGCTCACGCACGCCTTTACCGTCGTCAATACGGCAAAGGGTCCCAATAACCATTTGATCGTTATGAACGTTGTACTTCTCGCGAATGCGCGCGCGTTCGACACGGTTGTGATTAAACAACTCGGTCTGGCGACCATAGCGAATCAAGCGCAACTTATATTGATCAATAGGAAAGTTCTTACGAGCATCGTTGATGATGGTTTCAGAAGAACTGCACAAAGCATCGACGCGTTTAAAAAGAGCCTTATGGATAAAGTCTCTTTTGGGAAGCGCATTCATATAAAGATTGTAGATATGCTTGATATTTGGATCAAACCAACGAGCCAGGCAGCACGCCCACATATCTAAACGCGTGTGAGAGTGAAGGTGAGTGATGCGATACTGCTTAATGCAAGCACGAATGATTTGGGCTTCCGCGAGCTTAGAAATCTTTGAGCCGGGTGTTCCAATAACAGAGACACCTGCCGCTTCAAGTTCTTTAGCGATACGAGAGTTCCCGAAGCAAAGGACTTGCTGTTGCAAGCCTGTTGTTTGCAGTTGTTGAATCAACTCAGAGGTGTAGAGCTCGAGGCCGCCCCAAGAAAATGAATGAATTACGTGCAGGACCCGAGCTGATTTCATAGCGTTTACTTCTTGTTAAAAAAGGCGTGAACCTTTTCAATAACAAAATTAACTTCCGCAGGTGTAAGATCCGCATACATCGGCATACGCAACAAGCGATTCGCCAAATCGTCAGTGACTTTCATTGAACCCGCAACGCGACCAAAACGAAGACCCGCCGGCGCCGAATGCAATGGCACATAGTGAGTCGTCGATTGGATGTCATTCTCTTTTAAAAAGGACCAAAGTTGCGCGCGTTCTTCTGGCGAATTCAAAAGCATATAATAGATATGCGCATTGCCTTGGCAATCGCCAGGAACTTGCATACGTTTTAAGCGACCCGCTTTTTCAAGATCTGCAAAACCTTGATGGTACTGATTCCAGTGCGCCAAACGGTGAGAGGTGATTTTTTCACCTTCTTCAAGTTGTGCTAACAAGAAAGCGACCGCAAGTTCTGATTGCAAATAAGAAGAGCCCTTATCCTGCCAAGTGTATTTGTCCACTTGACCATTTAGGAACTGTTGACGGTTGGTTCCTTTGTCGCGAACGACTTCTGCGCGCTCTTTAAAGCGTTTGTCGTTAATAACCAAGGCTCCGCCTTCGCCACACACGATGTTTTTAGTTTCGTGGAAGCTGTAAGCGGCCATGTGACCCCAGGCACCTGTTGGTTTCCCTTTATAGGAAGAGAAGATCGCTTGCGCGGCATCCGCGACAACGATGAAGTTGTGCTTTTCAGACAAAGCCATGATGCGATCCATTTCGCAGGAGATACCGGCATAGTGAACCGGCATCACAACTTTTGTTTTAGGGGTGATGGCTTTTTCCATCGCATCAACATCAATATTCAGCGTCTTAGGATCCACATCAACGAACACGGGAGTTGCACCGTAAAGTGCGATCACGTTCGCTGTAGATGTAAAAGTAAAAGAAGGCAAAATTACTTCATCGCCCGGGCCGATATTCGCAAGGACCATGGCCATCTCAAGAGCCGAAGTACAAGAAGGAGTCACCACCGCCATTTCGCAGTTCAGGTGACCTTTAAACCATTCGACAACTTTTTTATTGAAGGAACCTTCGCCACTCAATTTGCGATTGGCGATGGCTTGGGAAATGTATTTTTCTTCGTTGATACTATGCGGGGGCAAGTTAAATGGAATCTTCATGCCCCCATAGTAGTATAAGAATTAGAAAAGGAGCAACGGATTAAAAGCCGTCCGTTGTGCCAACTTTGCCGCGAGGACCGTCGTCATCAAACGGGATCATCTCAGATGCGCTTGATGCGGCGCCGCCGTGTGGTTTTTTGCCCACGGCTTTAGCAGATTGAGGTGCCGACTTAGCTGTTGATTGAGGTTTAAACTCCACAACGTTCGATTTTGGTGCCGATGCTTTTTCAAAGTGACGCTCAGCTTGTGGAGCTGAGTCTGACCCCAGGATCACAACATTTAAGTTCTCCACCAGACGTTTCATTTGATCGGCTTGAGCAGAGATTTCCTCAGAAGAAGCGGCGATTTCTTCGGAAGAAGCGGCATTGGCTTGCGTACCTTCATCCAATTGATTCATCGCTTTGCTGATTTGCTGAATGCCTGTTGTTTGCTCAGAGCTTGCGGCTGATATCTCATTGTTAAGATCAGAGACTTTCTTAACCGAGTTCACGATATTATTCAGAACTTCGCCCGAACGATCGGCGATGGCAGAGCCCTGGTCGACTTTCTCGACACTTTCTTTAATAAGTCCTGTGATATCTTTTGCTGCGACAGCTGAACGTTGTGCCAGAGTGCGGACTGCATCTGCTACCACGGCAAAACCTTTACCCTGTTCACCCGCACGGGCAGCCTCGACCGCCGCATTAAGTGCCAACAAGTTTGTTTGGAAAGCGATATCGTCGATCACGCTAATGATCTCTTCGATCTTTTTAGAAGATTTGGAGATCTCTTGCATAGAGCCGATCAATGAAGCGATCTCTTTTTGACCTTCTTCTGCGGCATCCTTAGATGAGATAGAAAGAGCGGCCGCTTGTTTTGCGTTGTCTGAATTCATTTTAACCATAGAAGACATTTCTTCCAGGGATGCGACAGTTTCTTCTAAAGAAGCTGCTGATTCAGTTGAAGCTTCGGACAATGTTTGACCTGCTGAAGTCAACTGGGAGATAGCAGCTGCAACTTGAGTGCCGGCGTCTTGCAATTGACCTGCGATATTTCCAACAGAGTTAGAAACGCGGTAAGCGATCCACATAAGGATTCCGAACAACGCAAAGATGCAACTCCCGGAGATCAGAATCAAGAGTTCCGTCAGAGCTTTGCGGTCTTTATTTTGTTGTTCATTTCCCGCTGATGCTTGTTGGGAATAAACTTTAAAGTTAGCTTCTGAGGCTTTTTGAACTTCAATAGCCAACACATGCCAGGCCCCATTGTTCATGGCTTTAAGGACTTCTTCATCCGCTTCTGGAGTTCCTTTTTTCAAAAGAGCGATCATTGAGTCAGTTAAAGCATAAAGCTTATCTTTATTCTGACGAACCTTTGCGTAGTTTTTCTCTTCGTCTTCATTGAACGGAGTGGATTCATAATATTTTTGTGCTTCTTTAAAATCAGACCACGCCTCTTCAGTCTTTTTGATAAAGCCTTCGCGAGCTTTAGGAAGATTGCTGGTTCCCAAAGAGGCCCAGATGAAATAACCCACGCGCGCACGTTGCATTGCTACTTGGCTGAGAGAATCCATATTTGGGATGATGTCAGTGTAGGCATCATTCAACATAGCTCCCAGTTTGTTCGTGCTGTGGATAGCAACTCCAGTAATAAGAGTGAAAGCGACAACCGGCAAAAATGCCGAGAAGAGCAATTTTCCACGCAAGCCACGAAACCATGATTTCATAAGCAGACCTTTCCCGATTAAAGCGATGTAAATTTCTAATTCAAAATTACTTCTCGTCTATTATGCGGCTTTGCTTTAACGATGAATTTTGATGTCTCTCTTGACCTGGTCCAATCTCCAGTCAAGAACTAGACTTTGGGGCAGTGTGACATAACCTCATATTAACGTTTGAGTTTGTCCGCAAGGTGTTGCTACGATTTTGTCAACGTCTAGACTCAAGGAGGGGTAGTCCATGACAAATTCGACATTACGTCGTGCATTGGCCGTTGTTGCAATGATAGCAACTGTAGGCTTCACGTATTCATCAGTACAAACTGAAAAAGTCTGTGAAGGTTTCGTTCCTGAAAATAACCAGTACATTCCTGCTGGCTTGTTTACAACAGGTGGAATCTCTGAAGTTCAATTCAACCAAGTTATGGATCGTATGGAACAGATCTATAAGCCGATCGTTGAAGCGGATGGCAAAACATTGAGAATCAACCGTTTGTGGACGAACGGTACGGTGAATGCATCAGCTCAATTGTCTGGTAGTACGCGCATCCTTAATATGTACGGCGGCTTGGCTCGTCATAAAACTATCGGTATCGAAGGTATGGCTTTGGTTGCCTGCCACGAAATGGGTCACCACTTGGGTGGCGCTCCGAAAGTTGATGGCTGGTACGGTAACGCATGGGCATCTAACGAAGGTGCTTCCGACTATTTCGCAGCTTTGAAATGTCTGCGCGTGTTCTTCTCTCAAGATGACAACGCGACAATCGTAGCTGGTTTGACTATTGACCCAACTGCAAAAGCAGGTTGCGAAGCTCAATACTCAGATATCAACGATCAACTTATCTGCTTGAGAATCTCTGAAGCAGGTCAACAAGTAGCTAACTTGTTTGCTGACCTTTCTAAGGAATCAACTCCAGCAAAATACAGCACGCCAGATCCAAGACAAGTTCGTGAGACTGACGATTCTCACCCTGCGACTCAATGCCGTTTGGATACATACTTCCAAGGTGCATTGTGCCCAGTGCGTGTATCTGACGCTTTGAGCGACACAGATTACAAACAAGGTTCTTGCTACTCACCACGCGATGCTGTTGGCTTCCGCCCACGTTGCTGGTTTGCGCCGAACTAAGTTCGTCTACGCTCCGTCATCGGAGTTGGAATTGAACCACCAAAAGCCAATGTCTTGCGACATTGGCTTTTTTATTTTCTCTTAGGACTAAACAAGCTAGCCTAGCTTTATGTCTAAGAAAAAAATCGTTCCGATTCTTATCGTCGCAGTTCTGATTGTCTTAGCTTTTCTAGTTAAGACCTTTCTATTCCGTTCTCATTTCAAATATGCCGGAACCATCGAAGTAACCAAGGTCGATATTCCCGCGCGTGTACAAGCGGTGATTGATAATCTTCCGGTGAAGGAAGGTATGATCGTAGAAAAAGGTCAGCGTTTGGTGACCTTGTCTTGTGAAGATATAAAGATCGCCTATGACCTTGCCAAAGCAAATTACACTCGCGGTAAGAGTCTTTTTAGCAGCGGAAATATCTCTGCTGAAAGCTATGATCAAATTCGTAGCAAGCGCGATGATCTGCAAGTTCGCACCAGTTGGTGTGAAGTGAGCTCTCCGCTGAAAGGCACCATCTTGACCAAATATTTTGAAGAAGGTGAAATGGTCAATCCTGGTGCAAAGCTTTTGACTGTGGGAAATCTCGAAGAGGTCTATGCCTATTTCTATTTGCCTCACGACGAGATTGCGCCCCTAAAAATTGATCAACAAGTCACAGCCACATTGCCCGAGATGGATGATAAGAAGTTTCCCGGTGTGATCGAGTTCATCAATCCCGATGCGGAGTTCACTCCTAAAAACGTCCAAACTCGCGACGAAAGAACGCGCTTGGTTTATGGCGTGAAGATTCGCTTTAAAAATATGGAAGGCGTATTGAAGCCGGGAATGACTTTGGAGTGGAACTCGGGAGGCTAGTTTATGGAAAGCCTTTCTATTCAAGCCACAGATATTTATAAAAAAATGAAATCAGTTCCGGCCTTGCAGGGACTGAATATGCAGTTTGCGGCAAATGGCATTCATGGCATCATTGGACCAGAAGGTGCCGGGAAGACCACCTTCCTTCGTCATGTGATGGGTTTGCTGAAGCCAGATCAAGGTACGATTCAGTACTTTGAAAAAGACCGAGAGATTTCTTTTGCGGAGGCACGGACGGTTTTAGCGTATATGCCGCAAACCCAAAGTCTTTATGGCGAGCTGAGTATTCACGAGCATCTGGAATTCTTTAAAACACTTTATCAGTTAAAAGATGATTTTTATCGTGAGCGTCGCCAGAAGCTTTTGGAGATGACTCGTCTTGATAAGTTTCAAGATCGCTTGGCTTCGCAGTTGTCCGGCGGAATGTATAAAAAGTTAGGGCTGATATGCTCGTTACTGGCATCACCTAAAGTTTTACTTTTAGATGAGCCAACCAATGGTGTGGATCCACTC
>JAGIAF010000158.1 GCA_017745015.1 Bdellovibrio sp.
ACAGGGATTGCATTTTCTCTCATTCTTCCCAGCGAAGGCCTCATCCCGTGGTTTACAAGTCATATTTCCGTGGCCTTTTTCTTTTTGGGATTGTTTCTGTCGGATGTCCCAGTTGTATCACAACCTATGCGACGCTCTTTGGAACTTGCCAGTCGTTGGATCTTCGGACCGATGTTCTTTATCAGCATCGGTTGGAAACTGAACTTATGGCAGCATTTTGATTTGGCACAAGTCCTCCTCATCTTCTTCACCGCCTCATTGAGTAAATTTATTGGCGCTTACTTCTCAGCAAAGTCTTTAGGTTACTCTACAAAGAAGAGCTCCCTTGTGGGGCTCTCTTTGAATGCTCGCGGTGCAGTTGAAATCGTCCTTGCCACCATCGCATTACAACAAAGCCTTATCAATCAGACACTTTTCACCACCTTGGTGGTAATGGCTGTAGTCACAGCACTGCTTCCTGAGCCAGTGACTCATTTGCTAAAACTTAAGGAAGAATAAGGTCACTTTGACAAAAAGCGGAGGGATTGCCATCCTTAGTGTCATGAAAAAACTTACGACTCCCATTCTTTTCCTCCTTGCCTTTGGTTTATTAACTTCCTGTGCAACGACGACACAAGAAGGTGCCACAGGTGTTGATCGCAAACAAATGATGCTAGTATCCTCTGAAGAAGTGGATGCAGCTGCAGCACAAGCCTATGTACAAGTTAAAAACGACGCCGCCAAAAAAGGCCAACTAGATAAAGACCAGGCTCAATTGAAACGTGTGCAAAACATCGCCAACAAGCTCATTCCACAAACTGCCATTTTCCGCAAAGACGCTTTGAAATGGAACTGGGAAGTGCACGTCATCACAAGTCCCGAGATCAATGCTTATTGTATGCCGGGCGGGAAAATTGTTTTCTATACCGGCATAATTGAAAAGCTCAAAATGACTGATGGAGAAATCGCTGCGGTGATGGGACATGAAATCGCCCATGCATTACGTGAACACGGTCGTGAAAGAATGTCTGAAGAAATCGCCAAACAAAAAGGTTTACAACTTCTGTCCTTGGCGGGGCTTGATCCTACTTATGCCAATGTAGCAGGTTTGGCTTCGAATTATATCATCACACTCCCTCACAGCCGAGGTCAGGAATCTGAAGCCGATGTGATAGGCGTAGAGTTGATGGCTCGTGCAGGTTACAACCCGCAAGAAGCTTTGTCATTGTGGAAGAAGATGGGGCAAGCCGGTGGCGACAAACCACCAGAGATTCTGAGCACTCATCCGGCGGATGAAACGCGCTTAAATCATATCACGTCTTTGCTTCCAAAAGTAATGCCGCTGTATCAAGCGACTCAGAAATAGAAACTTCTGAGTTTTAGAAACTGCGCCATTAGCGTGGTGGTTGATACTTATAAGAGCGTCTGGTATCCGGACTCAATTGATCGCGCTGCTTTAATAGATTCCAACTGAGGCTCTCACTTATTTTGTTTGAGAGCCTCTTCGTATGTCTCAAAACTCCCTTCGTCATTATAAATGCCCCCATTGTGGCAGTTCTGCTTTCACAGGATGTGGGTACTTTTATAAGAAAAGCACTAAAACCTATATCCCTCGGTACTCTTGCGGAGATTGTAAAAGATAGTGCAATTACAAAACGGTTCATGACAAAATTCGATGGATGGGAATACGATCCGATCTTCCCGGTAAATCATACCTGCGCAAAATTCCGTGATCACATCAAACGTCTTTCCCGTCGCAATTGGTGCACAACCAAGATCTAAGAAAATCTCGAACTGCATCTCAATCTTTATATCGCATACACCAACAACTATACCTTCCTTTAAGCAACTCGAAGGCAAATCCTCGCGTTTACCACCACGCTAATGGCGCAGTTTCTACGGAGTGATCGTAATCTGTTGGCTTGTTACAGAGTTGCCCTTGGTATCCACTGAGATAGCCTCGATTACATAGTATAAACCGCGAATCAAGCCATCAATTTGTACCTCGTGATTTGTCACAAGGTCCGCGCTGAGTGGCGTGAGAATTTGTTCACCCGTAAAGAAGTTTGTAATTCTCAACTGGCTTGAAGATGCAACGTTTGTAGTCCAAGCAAGAGTGGCTGTTGGAGCTGATACAGACGTCGCCGTGAAGTTAGAGATTGCTAATTGTTCCTCAACGCAAGGGTTCTTCTTCTCTTCAGGCATTTTATAATTGGCATTCGCTACAACCTGCCAACCTGTAGCTTCCAAAAGCTTCATAGCTGGTGTGTCTTTCGACGACTTGCTGCTATAGAAGATCCCGTTGCCAGAAACGCCACAAAGCGAACGGCCCGCAGCGCTTTTCAAGGTTTTTGCATTTTTATGGTAACGCCACATCAGAACATTTGCTACGTGGTAGCGAGGACCTTGATAATAAAGAAGCTTAATTGGAACCTCAGAAGATTTAGACAGCGTCAAAGAGTTATAGGAACAACCCATGCGCGTCGCATGTTTGCCATCGTTGTTCACCAGCTCTTTCCAGGCCTCGCCCTCTTTGGCGAAAAGGCGAGCGCCATCATCCGAAAGCAGAGCAAATTCATAGATGCCTTCAGGATCGTTTTCACCAAGTTTAAGGATAGAGTTGTATTCAATAGCAAAATTCTCAACAAGTTTATTACCATTGGCATCTAAGAGCTGTTCGCCCGCAAGGTTTTTAAATCCCTCAGTAAAAAGGCGAGTCGGCACATTGACGTCGGCAAAGTAAAGCTTCTGGTCAAGTCTCGTGCCGTTGTTGTAGTAGTCCATAACACTCGTGACTTTATCAGTGCCAGAAGAGAGCAAAATCAATTTACCAATCAAACCGTTTGAAGGTTGCTCGGAAACAGAACCGGATAGAGGATCACAGACTGTGTTGGCGGGTGACTCGGGAAAATCAATGCTGCTCAGATTAGGTCCGGTCACATTGGTGCCATAGCCATTGTATTTACAGCTGATTTTCTTCAACAAACCCAGTTGATAGCGTACGTCAACTTGTTGGGATGGGCCGCCCTTGTTGTTTTGAGAGTTGGAACTCGCATTGCTTGAACTGTTGGTAGAAGACTGTTTTGCTTGATTCCCAAGCAGACTATTGAGGATACTTCCAAGTTTATCCAATAGGGAACTACTCGCAAATGCAGATGAATACATGAATGTGACGAGAAGAATTGCAGCTGTTTTCATTGTGTACGTACCTCAAACGTGAATACCCTAAAGACTAGCAGGTTTGTTCGAAGGTAAAAAGTTTTGCAAATTGAACATCCTTTAATGAGACGGGATGTATCTCAAATTGAGTTTTATTGATCTGAATTTGCTTGTTTACAAAACACAGCTTCAGGATCCTTTGAACATAGATAGGATTTGATGGCAGCGTTCTCGTTATTAAGTTTTTCTGTTTGAGAACGAAGATTTTGAATTTGTGCATCCTTCTCTTGAAGAGCTTGATCATGACCTAAGAGTTTTGCATAGAGTTCTTTAACTGAGTTAATCAAAATGTATGTGAAGGTGGAGTAGTTCACTTGTTTGATTTCAGTAGCCTCTGTATCTGTAGGATGGAGTTTCATTTTTTTAGGAACGATAAGCTCGGGAGCTGTTTTCTCAACATCCTGAGCGATGACACCGACCTCAAGTTGATGACTCTCTGGTTGTCCGCCAAGGCCGTTGTAACGATACATTTTGGGATTGAGACCCATGAGGGCATCAAGTCCTAAATCAAATGATTTAACATCTGTCTTCGTGCGCTCATCGGAGGTGCATGTGCCGCTGGCGATACCCGCGCTTGTTCTTATGCAGGTTGTAGTCATGATGTCACCACTTACACTTAGTGGGTAAGTGGGGCTGGCTACGCCCATTCCAACATATCCCAGATTGTTGATAACAATGGCGTTATTGAGAGTCGTGACGTTATCCCCTTTTACGGAGAAAATGATTTTTCCGCCAAAGCCATTTGTACCACCAGAGCCTTCTGATCCCACAAGAATTTGCGATAGAACTTTGTTGCCAGAATTGTTGGAGGCCATGAAAGAAATTTTGCCGCCAAAGGTGCCAGCAGATACGCTAGAAATCGGGTTGTTCAGCTCTAAATACCCGGTGTCAGCTATTGTTGTGCCTCCGCCAGAGACGGTAAGAGTAGTGCCTAATCCGCCAATGTTAGGAACCGTCGTTCCAACGCCAACACTGCCGGAGGGATCGATATACATACGCGAAGTATTGTTGGTGCCAAGAGAAAGACCATAAGACGAGTCATAGGCATTCAAAGAAACGATCTTAGATGTAGTTGAAGTATCTCCCAACATCCAAATTGGATTCATCGAATTGTCACGACCGGAGATATAAGCTTTCGCTGCAACCGTCGAAACTGAATTCGCAGTGTCCTGAACAGCAAAATGCCCATCGGCAAATGCAGAGCCGGCTGCGCCAACCACCAAAGGAATGGTCGGGCTGGCTACACCGATACCGACGTTACCATCGTGATTGATGACCATTCTTTGGGTTGCAGTGTTTGTTGTATTCTGTACGGTATAAAAGTTCAAAGACATACCATTAGCAGCAGATGTATGTGTCTCTGTTGCTATCGCTGCAAGTCCGGCTTTACCGACTTGGTAAGTTCCATCCATCATCCACATCGCACCCATCACGTCGCCATTTTGGGTCGCCGTTGGAGCTGCAAGTGTGCCACGAGTGCGAAGCAGAGCGACGGCAGGGTAGAAGGAAGAACCTGCTCCCGTTATTTGAATGTTGGCGTAGTCATCGTCTCGACGAATGCGGATCTCGCCGTTGACGACTTCCAATTTAGAACTGGCTGCTGTTGTGTTGATACCGACGTTACCTGCGGGAGTGATCGTCATGGCGTTCACATTGTTCGCCATCAATGTAAGGCCGTTGGAGTCTTTGGTGCCAACCACCATGGGAGCGGCGAAGGTATTGCCTCCGTTAACTATGGCGCCAAGTGAATTTAAACTGTTACAAGTTGCGATACCGCTGACATTAAAGCTCAGCACCTCGTTGAGAGCACAAGTAAAAGTTTGGAATGCAGAGCCTGTACCGTTCGTAATTAACAGTGAGTTCGCATTGAAGGTCGATGCACCAGTGCCGCCCTTAGTGGTCGGCAGAAGGCCCGTCAGGGCGCTTGTTTGCAGATTTGTCAAAAGAGAGCCGTCAACTGCTGGGAGCTGCGAAGAAGAGTTTAGTTGAACGAGCTGATTCGCAGCTGTGCCGACATTGGCATTTAAAGTCACATTTCCAGAGGAGCCGCCGCCTGTAAGACCTGTACCAGGCAATACAGCTGTGATAGTTCCTCCTGACCCGGTTGCTGAACCGATCAGATCCCAAGTGGAACCTGTATCGCGGTAGATCTGTTTCGTATCAGTTGAAATGTAAACTCTGCCGACTGTACCAGCGCCAGGTTTTCCAGAATCAATACCAGATTGAATGCTTGGAGTGGAGCCACCATTTTTAACTCCATCTGAAATTCCATAGCCAGAAAGAGTTGTTGGTGTTGTTGTGATTTTAGACCAATCAAGGTTCGGAATATCAGTAGCACTCAAAGAAGCAGAGCCCGTCGTCACTCGACCGTAGGAATCCGTTGTGACTTTGAAATAAGTGCCGGCCGTTCCGGCTGTCGATAGTGATAAAACAGGGGCTGTGGTTGTTCCACTGTTAACGAGAGGTGCTGATACAGTGACGGAGGCAACTCCCGCTGAGCCCGTGTTGTCGGCCATGGGTGTCCAATTAGTTCCGTCGAATTTCAAAACTTGTCCAGAAGTGGGAGCTGTCGCAGAAACTCCAACGCCACGAACGCGTGTCACTGAAGTGGAGGTCATAGTTCCTGTGACATCGCCATTCAAGGAACCAGTAAAATTTGTGGCTGTGGTGGCACTGTTGGCTGTATTCGCGGCAAGAGTATTACCAGCAACATTATTTAGGAGCGAGCTGATCTCGGTCGTGCGAGCCAAAACCGCTTCCATGTTTGCTTGAGTGGCAGAGCCATTCACCTGCAAGAAATCCGATGGACCTTTGTCCGCCAATTTTTGCGAATTGATGGCCATCGGGATATTGCCGATGGTGACGTCAGGAGTGAGATCTGTTGAACCCACCTTGATATGCAAAGAGCGAGTTGCAAAGCCCACCATATTGGCAGTGCTGCCATCTTTACAAGTGACTGTGCCTGTGGAAGCAAAGATGCGATCCGCGGTGTTACCAGTAGAGTCGGCTCGAGTTCCTGCACCAATGATCGCGCTGAATTCGCCATTAGTTCCCGGAGCAATGGATTGGGCCTCTTCAAAGACGATACAAGTTGAACCATAGATCACTTGGAAAGTAACAGTTTGGCTTGTTGTGATCGGAGTCCCAGAAGCATCCGTCAAAACGCCTTCATAGGTCATCAATGGACCAGGGGAGGGTGATGCCGCAAGAACCGTTGTGCTCGTGAATAAAATGAAAAAGGAAAGAAGTCTTGTCATCATTCCAAGATCCTTCCTCGTAAAATCAGATTCGTACCGGTAGCAATTTCTTGCTTATGAGATTGCACGCGGCCTCGAAGCACATAGCCCGCGCCAGATTGAGTGCCAGCTCCCGCAAGGATGCCTTGTTGAATTGTCGCGGACGGTGCGTATTTCACAAGAACTGTGCGCTCGACAACGGGACCGATGCGAGGATGTGCGCGGAACCTCACGGTGACTGTATCGCCGTTGTTGATAGCCATGCCGTTGAGGGGCGAGCTGGTATTTGAAAGAGTGATATTGAATTTACCAGAAGTACAAACAGAGTTGTGAGTGTCGTAACTTGTGGCATCGATCCAGGTGGCGCCCTTATCGAAAGTCATTTCCACAGTGCCGATAAAGCTGGAACATTTTGCGGTCAGTGGAACCGCGGTGAGCGAAGAGGTTGTTATGTTCGACGTAACAAAATCAAATTGATTCATCGGACGCAAAAGCGTGACCTTGGGATCCGCATCGCTGCATCCCGCAAGAAAAACCAATCCAATACAAGCACATAGGTGCCTTACGTTCCATCGTGGCATCCTTGGAAATATCGGTAAAAATCCAGTTAATCTGTAGTCTTACTTTGAGATAAATCTCTTGCTGAGAATATGAAAACGTAAAGTCAGCAGAGTGGAGGCGAATATGAGTCCAATCAGAAGACCCACCCAGATTCCCACTGGACCTACGCCAAGATGGAACGCCAGGAAATAACCGCCGGGTAATCCCATAATCCAATAAGCAAAGAAGGCAATGACACTGGGCCATTGTGTATCACTCATGCCGCGAAGGGCTCCAATGGAAACAGCCTGGACGCCGTCGAAGATTTCAAAGATCGCAACCACAATAAAGAACTTTGCGGCCCAAGTAATAACATCAGGATCGTTGACATAAAAAGTAGGGAACCAATTGCGGAGCAGGAAGAAGCCCAAGGCGCAAAGACTCATGTAAACGGCAGAGATCTGAATGGCTGTGAAGCCCGCATGACGAGCCAAGGGATAATCTCCACGCCCCAATTCATAACCCACACGAATCGAAGCTGCGATACCCACACCCATAGTGACCAGGAAGCTCGTGCTGGCAAGACTCAAAGCAATTTGGTGAGCGGCCAGTGGAATAGCCCCGAACCAACCCATCATCACAGCAGCCGAAGCGAAGGCGCCGACTTCAAAGAAATAAGTGAAACCGTTAGGCAGTCCCAAACGAATCATGTTCTTGATGATCTGATGATCGAAGCGATGGATCCAGCGCTCGCTCATGTAGTGTTTGAATTGGGGATGAAGATGAACGTAACCCATCATCACCACCGCCATGAATGTACGAGCAATCAACGTGGCAATGGCCGCGCCATTCAAACCCATTTTTGGGAAGCCGTGATAGCCGTGAATTAAAACATAGTTCAATGCGACGTTCAGTAAAACACCCGCGATCATCACGAACATTCCGACTTTGGTTTTTCCAATGCCGTCAGTGAATTGCTTGTAGCACTGATAAATCATGGATGGCAAAATCGACCACACCATAATTTCAAAGAAGCCCGCACCCATGGAAAGGATCTCAGGGCGCTGACCGAAAATATCTAGGTGAGGCATCAAGCCATACAAAACGGCT
>JAGIAF010000159.1 GCA_017745015.1 Bdellovibrio sp.
CGCATAGGGAGTCGTTTGATCGATTAAAATCAAGCTGACATCATCTTCGAGTTCACCGATGAAAGTTTCCTGGCCGTCATAGAATGAAATTTTGCTGTCCTCGCCGAGAATTAAAGCCCCTTCTTTAATATCCAAAGGTGGCTTGTTGAAAGTACTCAGAGAAGCAGTGATAGCCATGCTCCGCGCTTCTTGCTTCAAAACTTCATTTTTTGTTCCTTTATATACATAGAAGAAGAGAGCTGCGCCAATGCCATAAGAACCTTGCTCTTGATAGGTTTCATCACAGGCTGGAAGTGAAAGTTCCGACTGAGGGCCTTTTGCGCAATGAACATGGCTGTAGCCTTCAATATGCCTTGCTTCATGGAGTAGCAGACTTCCCAAAGTTAGCGGTGTACCTGCATTTTTTCTAATGGGGCAGAGATGCATTTTTCTTTCAGATACTTCGGATTTTGTAACATAAGCGCTAGCACCTTCTGCGCAGCTATCCATTGTGAGCGTTTCCATTTGCATCAGCTGAATTCTTTTCGTCAGGAACGAAGCGGAGCCTTCTTTGCTGACCGGTGATTGAAATCTTGAAGGGATGTCCGTAAACCGTGGAAGCTTGAACAAGAAATTGACCGCGCCAGCCCAACGTTTGAAATCATCTTTATCGCAGCGGTCTTGCTGATCAAAAGTTTTGACAACTTGACCATTGTCGTCCTTCTGCTCCACACGGATCTTAGAAAGAATTAAATCGAAATCTTGTTGAGGAAGACAGTCCTCTTCTGCGGCAAACGCGAAAGAGGCTCCAAGCATCGCTGTGGCAAAAGAGATCTTTAAAATAGATTTTGTCAGAGTGTTCATGCTTTTACCTCTTAAAGATTTTGTTTGATCATGGCATCCATGGCGCGAGAAAGTTTGCCGGGCTTACCGGACTCAATGCCGCTGATGCTGATACGAGCCAGCAAGTTTAAAGTCGGATCTTTTTGAGTCGTCAGGGACTTTTTCATAATGTTGAGAACTTCTCGCGAGTGAGCTGGCATCAGATCCAAGGTTTCCAAAGCCGTGATACGCAGGCTCACTTCAAATTCCTTCGTCATGGAGTTTTGTGTTGGAGCGAGAGGAGCAAGCGCAATGGCGCCAATTTCTTGAATGGCCGGAGCTCCAATCTTTGTTAGCAGAAACATCGAGGCACGACGGCGGATGCCCTCAAGATTTTGATTCATCACTGCCAAACGCAGTTGTTCGCGTTCGTTGGCTGTAATATCTGTAACATCCAGAAGCTCTGGCGAAAGTTCCGTTTCAGGCTGACCCAAGGTTTTTGCGATCTGATTTACTTTGTGTTCAAGACGTGGAGTTGCGATTGAATTTGAAGCAGCCAATGTTGTCGTTGCGCCAACAGATGCCTGTTGCTGACTTGCGGGCTTTGTTTGGCGTGAAGTTGATGTCTCAGTGTGTCGCTCGGTTGATGGGGCAACAGAGTGGTCGTTAGGTGAGTGATTCATCCACCAAACACCAGCGATCAAGAGTACCGGAACTAGCACTTGTAGCTTTCTACTCTGTAACACTCGCAACCTCCTAAGATTACATTAGGAAAGTGCGAGAAATATACCGCGTAGGAAGCATCTAATGAGAGCTAAACGTACACTGAGTGTCTATGAGTTTCCACGAGGACGAGAAGTGGCAACTTGATTTTATTACGTCTCAATTTGAGAATGAAGTTTTCTAGCCGAGGCGGCACTTCTCGTTAGCGAAAAATTTCGGTGCTTTGTTGAGAACCTTCGACATGCAAGGTCCTTCTGTCTGGATCGCGGTGGTTTCGATTTTTGGCTGTGTCAGCTCTGAATTTTCCATTGGGAGAAATGAAGATAAAGTACTGAAGAGTCCGAGAGTCGCTATGCTGAAAGCAATTCTTTTAATCATCGTTTCTGTCCTTAATCCCATTACTAACCGCTATCTAAATTATCGACGAAAAAATGAAGAATTCCATTTCTTCTTTCGGATGATCTCAACTTGAAACAGAAACGGCACCGGAAGAGGGTGCCGTTTGCCAAATTACTTATTTTCTTACACAAGCTTCGATGTCCTTGCTTTCCGTATGAATAGGACGCTCTTTACGCCAGTCCGCGGCTTCGTAAGTGAACTGCGTGTAGTCTGTTGGATAGGCTGCTGTTTGCATTGCCGATTTCATGCAGCGTGGACGTGTTGAATCGGAGTGATTCCATTTCAAGCACACTTCTTTTTGATAGAAGCGAGAGACTGTGATGACTTTTGCAGGTACCTTGTGAACTTTGCGACCGATGCAGATCTCTTTAGGATATTTTGAATCGCTGTAGTCCATGCGTTTTTCACGACAGGTTTCAACAATGTGTTTTGCGACGAACACGCGGAACGTATCGTTTGCATGATCGACGCAGATTTGGCCCCGGGTCACAAGGCCGCTTTTAGGAACATAAGGATTCGTCGTGCGATTCAAATACGTTTCGCCATAGGCGTGAGCGAACAGTGGCAGGAATAAAGCCAAAGACAACAATGCTTTCATCGAAATCTCCTTAAGTTTTTATTTAGAACTAAAAGGAAATTCCAAAGAGATCAATTAGCGTTGCGTCAGGAGTTTTTCCTTCACCATCGGTACGACTTTGGCTCCGTAAAGCTCTATACAGCTCATAAGATTCTCGTGAGGCAAAGTTCCCAAGCTGTACTTCAAGTCAAAACGCGAAAGACCCAAAGTTTCTACCGCATTTGCAATCTTCGTTGCTACAGTTTCAGGTGAGCCGACAAAAAGTGATCCGTTAGGTCCCGCCATGTAGTTGAATTGATCACGAGTCAGCGGTGGCCAGCCACGCTCTTTGCCAATGCGATCACTCATGGCGCGATAGTGAGGCCAGATGGTGTCGCGAGCTTTCTCGTCTGTTTCGGCGACATAACCAGGTGAGTGGACTCCCACGGGTTGGGATTTATGACCGTACTGACCCAAAGCTTTATAGTAAGCTTGCACGAAGGGTTTAAAGCCTTTGAACTCGCCACCGATAATTGCCAACATCATCGGAAAACCATAGTGCGCAGCACGCACCACAGATTGCGGAGTGCCACCAACACCAAGCCAAGTGAAAAGGGGACCATTCTCTGTAGGTGGAAAAACTTTTTGATCGGTCAGTGAAGGACGAGTATTGCCAGACCAAGTGACAGGTTTTCCTTTAATCACTTCTGCATAGAGATCAAGTTTCTCATTAAAGAGTTCTTCGTACTGTTCAAGGTCAAAACCAAAAAGAGGGAAGGATTCGATGAAGGAACCGCGACCTAAGATCACTTCGGCTCGGCCGTTTGAGAGAGCGTTCAGAGTCGAAAATCTTTGAAATACCCGAATCGGATCATCGGAACTTAGAACGGTAACTGCGGATCCCAAATGGATTTTTGTCGTCTTGGAAGCAATCGCTGCCAGCACTACTTCCGGAGACGATACGGCAAAGTCCTCACGGTGATGTTCACCGATGCCAAAGAAATTCAATCCGTGCTTATCTGCAAGAACGGCCTCTGCGACGATATTGCGAAGAACTTGCGCATGACTAAGGGGCTTATCGTCTGCACCGTATGTGACGTCACCAAAAGTATCAAGCCCCATCTGCAATGATGTTCCGTTCATGGAAACCTCCGAGGAATCCATGCTAACCTACGGACGCGGACTTTGAGAAGCCGTTTGCTGACGAGATGATCCAGAAGGAGGAATTTTTAAATTCTGTCCTGGTTTAATTTTATTCGGATCCGAAAGTATGTCGCGGTTGGCTTCAAAGATCGCTTCATACTTGCTCGAGTCTCCATAAAATTGTTTAGATATTTTTGAAAGCGTGTCGCCAGGTTTCACCGTATATGTTTGGAACGCATCTTTACTGCTAACTGATGAAGCGTTGCTTGGTGTTGGAGGAGATTGTTGCAGTGGAGTTGCCGAAGCCGCAGTTTGGTTTGAAGTTTTCTCATCTTTTTTGCCATAGAGTTTCTCGGCACCATCTTTAATGAAATCAAATAAACCCATAAAAACCTCCCAGATGATTGTTCGCTTTCAGGCTAAATCTGCTCTGGATGAATTCAAGGCTAGCTGTAGGTAATCATAGTTTGCGCTGGACCTCTGCCGGGAGTTCGGCAGCTACCGAGGGACCGACAGGCTAGGTTGCCGGGATCTCGGCAAGGGATGTCTCAAATCGATTTAAGAGGGCTTTCAGACACAGAAACCTTGGCATCTCCCGTGCTTTATTAGTTTGGCAAGAAACGGGAGGTTGCTCATGAAAGCACAATATCACACATTCATTAATAATAACGAAGTTACGGGTCACCAAACATTCAACAACATCTTGGCATTGAACGGTCTGTGCGAACGTGATTCCGTCAGACACTTGCAAGTTGTTGTGAAAGAAATGTTTCCACAAACTCTGGGCATGAAAGCTTTGGATTTGGGAGCGGGTCGCGGTGTCAACGCAATGACATTGGCTGAACTTGGTTTCAATGTTGTTGCCTACGACATGCATCGCAATTCAATTTCTGTTCTGCAGAAAATCGCAATGAGACAAGAATTGAACATCTCTTTCGGCATGGGCGGAATCTTGCAAATCGAATCTTTGAATGAACAATTCGATTTGATTCACGATAGCGAGTGTTTAACTAAAATTGTGGCAGGGAATGAACGTGCACGTTTCTTGGAAAGTGTTAAACACACACTTTCTCCAGAAGGCAAATTCGTAATGACTGCGGCAGTGCAAAGCACTCAGTACGATCCAGCTGAAAGTTTCGAATCTGTTCGCTTGGATGAAAATAACATCTTGTGGAGAGAAACTCCATGCTGTGACATCCCTGGGGTTGTTGAGCATGACGGCAAATTCTGGACAGCACAAAAACGTGTGATGCCTGCAGAAGTTCTTCGCCAAGAACTTAAAAATGCCGGCTTCACGATCTTAGCTGAAGAGCTTGAGATCATTCCTGACAGCCCGGCCCAATTACGTCTTGTGCTAACTAGCGCCGAAGGGTGCTAGTATTGGGGTTCACCATGAAATCACTTATTGTTCTTAGTTCGCTTGCACTTGCACTGATCGGTTGTTCTAAAGGTTCTGGCGGTGGAGGTTATTCTCCGTCTCCTGGTCCAACACCCACGCCCGTGGCGGCGGCGCAGTTTGCGTATGTTTTAAATACTGGAGACAACTCGATCAGTTCATTTGCGATCGGTGCTGATGGCAATTTGATTTCTTTTGCCGTGGATGTGGCCACTGGAGATTTTCCGAAGTCAATGGTGATGGATAAAGTGCGTGACGTACTTTATGTAGGAAATTTGGGAAGCGGTTCGATCTCGCAATACAAAATAAATTCCGATGGCTCTTTGACGGGGCTTGGGGAAATTGCAACCGGAGGAATGGCAGAGAATTTGGTGATCTCTCCTGATCATCGCTTTGTGTATTCCATGCCGGGAGCTGACGATACGATCAATCAATTCGCTATTGGAGATGACGGCGTTTTGACTCATGTGGCGGATGTTCCAGCAGTGGCGGGGGCGACGGGAATGGCCTTCTCTTCTGATGGGGTTTTCGCTTATATCATCAGTTTGGATATCACTGAGATATCGCAGTTTGCGATGAATGGAGATGGATCTCTGACATCATTGTCACCACGGACGGTGGCATCCAGTGGATGTCCTGAAGGACCCGTTGCGACTCGTAAGGCTGCTAACGGCACTGATAATGTTTATGTTTTGAGTTGCAGCACCGATGAAGTCGAAGTTTTCAAAGTTAACCCTGGGGGACAGTTGAGTTCACAGCAGGTTGTGAAAACGGGTATCTTACCGGTGGCGATGAGTTTCGCGGGATCTAGTTTGTATGTTGTGAATATCGGCGATAGCAATGTTTCAATGTTCTCGGTTTTGAATGACGGAAAATTGGCGGCGTTACCTCAGCCAACTGTAAGGGCGGGAGTACAACCTGAAAGTTTGGCGGTGGATTCCGTGGGTAACGTGGCTTACGTGCTGGATTTCGTCGATGATAAGATCTTGCCGTACTCAGTGAATCCTTCCCGAGAGCTGGTGCCTGCGTCTTTGACGCCGACATCTTCGAAAGTAATGCCGAGCCGAATTTTACTTAAGTAAAGACATCTCAAGCATCTTGGCCATCGGGCCAATTTGCATATTCTGATCTTCATTGGCGGCACTGATTAACAGATCGACGCGCGGGAAATAGCGGAGAGTGATCGGTGCATCCAAAGTCTCGCAATTTTTCGCTGGCGACGTCACGGAGTGTCTGCGACACATCACCGGTCGATGTTCATAAATGCTGCACGCATTGTCTTTAAGAAAAATACACTGGCTTTCTGGATTACGGGGACCTTGTTTCCATCTGGGATCTTGAAGTGATCTTTGGCTTTGCGCTTTCAGACGTTCGCGATCAATCGGATGACCTGCTTGGATCAGATTTTTTAAAATCTCCGCTTCATAAGAAGTCACTTCTACTTCCATATGACAACACGCCGAACAACCTTTTTGGCAGCTCAGGGGAATATCGGTGTCTTGTGAGGTTTCCTTATCAACAACTTGATGAAGTGCGCGGGCTTTGGCTTCATTGGTTGCCTGGCTTGAAAAGTGAGCGGCGTTGTTGGTGAGTTCTTCGTCAAGATTCATCAGAAATGCCGCGAAAGTAGAGGCATCCAGTTGCGCTTCATAATCCAGGATGAATTTCTTCAAGGATCGAGTCAGACGAGGATGTTGATTGAGGAAGAACTCGAGGGTCATGGCGTTGATTGTAGCAGGTGTTGGGTGGGGAAGGGAATTTTTAAGGTCTAGTTTGGGAGGGGATTTGCTGAGAGGCTTATTTGAGGCTCGATTGTGTGATTGGTGGGCGATAGGTTGGAACGAAAAAGGGAGCCTGGGGCCTTACTATTACCCACAATTCTTGCAAACTGTGGTTTGTTAGTTCTGGGAGCTCGCATAGGGTATTTCGTTTTCGTTAGGACGCTCTTGTCACGATGATTGATCTGCCTCTTCGATATAGAGAGAGTAACAGCATGAACTCCATACTTTTTTGACAGACATTGGAATGTAACTCCACTGAGAATAGTACACTTTGATGAGCAATTGCTTCTTTTTCTGTGGAAATACTTTGTGTCTGTTGGATATCCAAATTAAATTTGGTGCTCGGAACACAAACTGAACCCTTTAATTTGTTAATCAGAAAATTTACTGCGCGGGTTGTTGTACTTTATTTGTAATAAAATTTCTCTTGCGTGGTGTTTTTGAAGTTCTTATCTCTCGAACATTCAGCGAGAATGCTTTGATCACGGTGGACGATGTGACGGCTGATTACTCTCGTTCTTGAGGCATGTAGAAGGTAATAAGCGTGTTTCTTTTTGGCTCACAGATTGAGTTGAGTCTTGCGGAAAACCTCAAAAATCATTTTGAGAAAGTCGTGGTAAGTTACTTCCAGATTCCGCTACGGAGGTAAAGAATGAAAAACTCAGCTTTGAATATCAGTCACTTATCAAATGCAGATTTGCTCACTCGCTTTGGTAAGCTTGTGCAAACTGAACGTAAGATCACGCATTTGGTTTTAGAGTGCATTGCAGAGATAGACTCTCGGAAGTTGTTTTTGGATAAAGCTTATCCCAGTCTTTATGAGTTCTTAGTTCAAGAGTTTGGCTATAGTTCTTCTGCAGCACTGAGACGTATTGAGTCTGCAAGACTCTTGCGTGAAGTTCCTGAAGTGGCTGCGAAAATTGAAAGTGGCGCTTTAAACCTATCTCAGCTATCCAAAGTGCAACAAGCCGTCAGAGCTGTTCAAAAAATTGAAGATCGTAAACTAGATTTAGAAGAAAAAAAGGAACTTTTGAATCGCATTGAACATACGACCCAGCAACAGACAGAAGCGATTTTGTGCCAGGCCTTGTCTTTACCTGTACTAGTTGAAAATAAAGAAAGAGTTCATCGCGATGAATCCGTGACGTTAACTATTACATTGAACAAAGAGCAAATAGCCATCTTGAAACAAGCGCAGGATTTAATTGCCCATGCGGTATCAGAACAGAATTGGGCTGAAGCTATTACTTATTTAGCT
>JAGIAF010000015.1:0-2461 GCA_017745015.1 Bdellovibrio sp.
TATCCGGAAGTGAGTCCGTCCTAAAGGTGACCTTGCGAAAGCAAGAGTCACCTTTTGCATTTTTAGAGCCGTGCTCATTCCCGCAAAGCAGTTCTTAAGAGGTTGCCGGGAATACGAATATTGCGGTAAAGGTACAGTCTGAATTCGAAGATTTTATCGAATCTAGGGATCAATTGAAAGCCCGGTTCACCACCGGGCTTTTTTATTGCGACCTACTTGGCCTCTTTAGCGCCAAAAAGGTAAGTCGTCGTCATTGCAGCTTTTTCAGTGATTGAGTGAATTTCATAGATCTCAATCACGGGGCCGTCATGCTGAAGTTTTTTAGACTGCATGTACTCTTCAATACGTGGGTAAACTTTCAAAGGTCCAATGCCTGGAGAGCCTGTGAATGTTGCAACTACATAGTTGCGACCTGGAATTTCGCCCACTTTGAAACCTTCTGGAAGATTCGCAGGAACTGTTTCAATCAAGCAGCCCACTTCTGAACGAAGGCGTGCTTCTTCTACTTGATAAGGATCATCCAAGTAGATACCGAAAGTACGACCGCAAGGTGCGCCTTGTTCTTTCATGAACTTTTCAACAGTTTCGATTCTTTTATTCACTTTGTGATATGGGCCTACGTTTTCAACGTACAAAGTTTTGAAAGGACCTTGTTGTGCTTCAGAAACTGTCACTGTTTTAAATGCACCCAAGTACGTCGCAAGGTAAGCACCGAAAGAAATTACCATCACGACTACGAAAACGATCATGTATCTCATTGTTTTACTTCCATTTGATTGAACAACCCATAGAGGCTGTTTGTTCGTCAGAGACTTTGTTATTTTTTAAAAGAATTTGTACGGCTTCATACAGCTCGCGCTTTGTCACTTTGGCGGCGTCTTTCCAAGAATCATCCAGGCGACCGCGATATGTGAGTTTCAAATCTTTGTCATAGACAAAGAAATCTGGAGTGCAAACCGCACCGAAGTCTTTTGCTACTTTTTGCGATTCATCGTGCAGGTACGTGAACGAGTAATTTTTCTCTTTCGCGCGCTTTTGCAAATTCTCGAATGAATCTTCAGGGTGATCGGCAGCATCGTTAGAGCAAATGCCGACAACGTTGACACCTTGAGCTTTTAAGTCAGATCCCAATTGAATCAAACGATCTTCCACCGCCAACACATAAGGGCAGTGCGCGCAGATAAACATCACCACCAAAGGTTTGCCATTCGCAAAGTCCTTCGTTGAATAAGTTTTTCCATCAAGCCCTGGCAAAGTGAACTCAGGAATGTGATTGCCAAGATCTGGAAACGGAGTAAATGTCAGTGCCATTTCAATCTCCTACAGTTGGGCCCAAGAAATCTTCTTGGCGCCTTGATATAGACTGCCGTCAGCTTCCATCGCTGTGTATTTCTCTTTTAAAAGAGGGAAGCGATTGAGAGCTGTCAGCAAAGACAATTGATCTGTGGGGCTCAATGGTTGATCACAGTGTGAAGCTGCATCCGTCATTTCAAACAACAAGCGATCCAAGAACGCTGTGTAGTCTTCACCCAAAAGGGGGGCGCCCTCTGGCAAAGATTGAAGAATGCTAGTTGCAGTATCGACATTGGCTGGAGCTGCCGTGATATTGACACCAAGACCGACAATAAAGCGAACTTCATCAGCTTGTGCGACGTTTTCTAACAAGATACCCGCCACTTTTTTGTCGCCAAGGTAGATGTCATTGGGAGCTTTCAAGCTCCAGTTCAAAAATGGCCACGTGCTCATGCAAGCGCGATAAACTGCCAAACCCACAAGACAAGAGGCTGTCGGTTGCGGCTTCATCGGCAAAAGATAAGACCAAGAACTCAAAAGAGAACTTCCAACCTGCGCATCAGTCCACGTGTTCTTGCCACGACCGCGGCCCGCTGTTTGGTGATCTGTTACGAACAAGCACAAAGATTGTTCAAGAAGATCTTCTTCAAATGCCAAATCTTTGGCAGTGGCGTTGGTGCTTTCAAGGCTCGCTTTATACTCCACATGGATGTGGTTGTTGCGTGCCCATTTCGCGGTGATATCACCGATGCGAATTTCATTCATCGGATTTTCCACTATTCCTCCCAAGCAAAAACAAGGCTCACATCAGCAGTTGGAGCGGAGTGAGTCAACGCGCCCACAGAAATATAGCTCACGCCAAGTTCTGCAACCGAACGCACGCGCTGCAAATTCATATTACCGCTGGCTTCTGTTTCAACGTCAGCAGGGATGAGCTTTAACGCTTGAGCAAGCATTTCGTTATTCATATTGTCCAAAAGAAGGCGCTTCACGCCCAAGCTCACAGCCTCTTTCACTTCATCCAATGTGCGAGTCTCTACTTCCAACGGAAGATGGCTGTGTTCACGCACGCGGTTTACCGCAGCCGTGATGCCGCCCATGATCGAGATGTGATTATCTTTAACAAGAATTGCGGAACTTAAGTTCATACGGTGATTCACGCCACCAC
>JAGIAF010000015.1:2471-22650 GCA_017745015.1 Bdellovibrio sp.
CCACCACCGTGAACTACGGCGCGCTTTTCAAGCTCACGGTATCCCGGAGTTGTTTTGCGAGTATCAAGAATTTTAGTTTTCGTATGTTGAACTTGCTCAACGAAGCGGCGAGTAACTGTGGCAATACCCGACAAGTGACCCAAGAAGTTCAAAGCTACGCGCTCGGCTTTCAAGATTTGAACGAGGTCGCCTTCGATGGTGCAGATGATTTGACCATTTAAAATCTTATCACCTTCTTCAAAGTGCCACTTCACGCGGCACCCTGGTTCCAGCATGTGCATCGTTTGCTCAAAGGGAGCCGCACCAGAAAGAACGATGTCTTCTTTGGCTTTCAAACGAGCGCGACCGTTTTTGGGTTTAAGTGCAAGAGATTCAGTGGTGACATCGCCATTCGGCATGTCTTCTTTGATAGCGGCGCGAATAAGTTCAAGTAGTGTCATAGGCCCTCACAGTCGTTGGATGTGAGGGAAGCAGGAATGCTAGTAAGATCTTTCCGTGTCGCGCAAAAGTTTATTCAACTCTTCACGAACAATGCGTTCTGCAATCTCAGGAAGGACTTTCCAGCAAATGGATTCAATCACTTCGCGAGCTTCCTCACGAACAATCTTTTCCATCATTTCTGAGTCCATGTCCATCTTGGATTGGGTTTTGGGCTGAGCATTAGGTGCTGCTTTTGGTTGCGGCTTCGCCGTAGGGCCTTTAGTCAGCGTTTGCATCATTTGGTCTTTAACGGATTTCTCAACTTTACCTAGGAAAGAGTCCTCTGGCGGTACTGCTGGAGGTGGCTTCACAATTGTTGGTTGTTGAGTCAAATCTGGGCCGTTCTCATCAAAGCTGATTTCTTCGAAATTGCCAGAAACTTCGATGTGCGCATTTGAAAGTTCCTCATCTTGAGGAATAACAAACTTAGACGCAAAGTCAGTGCTCTCAGCTTCAGGCAGATTCAATTTGAATTTCGTCAAATCCTGATGAGCCCAGCCGTTCTCGTCGACTTCTTCCTCAGCGCGAGGAGACGTCAACGGAACTGAAGAAAACTCTTCGCCTTCAACACTCAAGTTCAAAGCTTCGTCTTCGCTCAATTCGGGAATTGCATCCAAAGAAATAACATCTTCTTCAACCGCCGGAGTGCTTTCCTGAGGAGTTTCCTCAAAGTCAGGCATTTCCGGGAAGCTCAAGAAGTTGCTCACTGGGTTTTCAGCAGTTTTCTTAACCAGGCTGTTCACAAGGTTGCGCAAATGATCCGCATCGAAAGGCTTTTCAAGACGATCATCGGCTTTGGATTCTGTGACTTTAGATTCATCAACTTCCATGAATCCGCTCCACATCAACACAACCGGGATGTTCGCAGTCTCAGGATCGTTTTTAATATCTTGGCTGACTTCGTAACCGTTTCTTTTTGTCAAAAGAACGTCGGCGAAAATAATGTCAGGCTTATAGCTTTTAGAGACAGGCAAAACGTCAAGGCCCACGGGAACGGACTTCACTTCAACAGCAAAGTCAGACAATGCCAGTTGCATTACCTTTTTGATTGTGGAACTCTCATCTGCAAGTAAGACGCGTAAAGCCATAATCAAAGTTAAATAGGAATTTGGACCTGAGTCAAGGAAACTCTAAGAATGAACAGAATTGATCGCTATACATCATGGCTTTTCTGGGGCTACTTCTTTGGCGGCCTCTTGGTTTTCCTGACGCTGTTTACGGCTGTCGATGCGATGTCCACGGTGGCAAGTTATAAAGGCGTCGCCACAAGCACACTCTTTAACTACTACATGTACTCGTTCCCCGAGATCATTTCTACGTTGCTTCCAGTTGCTTGTTTAATGGGCACTATTTTGACGGTTTCCAACCTGAATAAAGCGAACGAACTCGTTGCGTTATTTGCTTCAGGCATGAGTTTGATGCGTATTTGTGCGCCGATCTTGCTGTGGGTGATTCTGATTTCAGTCGGCGGCTATTTCATGACCGATCGCTTGGTGCCACGAGCGAACACGCAAAAGAACTACATCTTGTATTATGATTTGAAGAAAGAGCCTCATCGCTTTTCCACGGTGAAGACCAATAAAATTTGGTACCGCACGAAGGACTCCATTTTCAATATCAAAACTTTGAGTGCCAAAGGTGACCGCGCGCAAGGCTTGACGATGTACTTCTTCAACGATGCTTGGGATTTGGTGCAAATGATCACGGCCCATGACGTGGAAATTCAAGGCAGTCAGTGGCTTTTGAACAATGGAACGGTCACGATTTTCAGCAAGGATTCAAGCTTCCCCCTGTCGACACAATTTAAAACCAAAAGTGTGGTGATGGCGGAAGACTCTAAGGATCTGCAAAGTGCCGGGCAGACTGCGGATATGATGTCCCAGAGCGAGTTGAAGCACTTCATCGATAAGAATAGGGAAGCCGGGTTAGATACGATTGCCTACGAAGTAGGCTATGAGTCCAAGTTCAGCTTTGCCCTGGCGGGGCTGGTAATGTGTCTTTTAGGCCTCCCTTTTAGCGTGGGTAGAGCCCGTTCTGGCGGAACTATGATGAATATCGGGATCTGTTTAGGCTTGGTTTTCGCCTATTACGTAATGTATTCGTCTGGAATTACTCTGGGGCAGCACGGGTCCATACCTCCGGTGGTAGCCGCTTGGGCCCCGAACGTCTTAATGATGAGCTTGGCCTTCTTCCTTCTCAAAAGGCTGAAACGCTGATATGATGGGGGCCTCTTTGGAGGTCCTATGATCATGAAAATCCTCACATTCCCTGACCCGAGACTTCGCGAAGTTTCTGAGCCGGTTAAAGCCAATGAATTCGGTCCAGAAATGGAAAAGCTCGAAAAGGACATGATCGAGACTATGTACGATGCTCACGGTATCGGCTTAGCAGCACCTCAAGTCGGCGTACTAAAACGCATGATCGTGATCGACACTCGTCCTAAAGACGAAGAAGGTCGTCGCTATAAAGACCAAGAAATGACGGAGCTTGAAAAAGCCATCCAACAACCTCTTGTGTTAATCAATCCAGAAATCGTTAAAGGTGAGGGCAAAACAACTTTCGATGAGGGTTGCTTGTCGATTCCAGGTTACTTCGAAACGGTTCAACGTTTTGATTACATCGAGATGAAAGCGTTCGATGCCCAAGGTAAAGAGCACCTTTACAAAGTCGACGGTTTGCTTGCGATCTGCATGCAGCACGAGATGGATCACTTGGAAGGCACGTTGTTTATCGATCACTTGAGCTTTGTTAAATCTAACAAGATCAAAAATCAGATCAAAAAACACGGTTACCCAACCAAAGAAGAAAAAGAAGAAATCAAAGCCAAACTAAAAGAAAAAGAGGGCGTTAAGCTTGAGTAAAGTCCGCGTCTGCTTTCTGGGGACTCCAGAATTTGCTGTAACATCTTTGAAGGCGCTTCTTGCAGACGAACACTATGAAATTGTCGGGGTGGTCTCTCAACCAGATCGCCCGGCCGGTCGCAAGTTGCAATTAACTCCCAGCCCGGTGAAGTCCTTGGCTCTTGAGCACGGTCTCAAAGTCATCACTCCTGAATCCCTTAAAAAAGAACCTGCTGCTGTTGAAGAAATCAGATCCTGGGGAGCAGAAGTCGGCGTTGTCGTCGCTTTCGGGCAAATCCTGACGGAAGATTTCATGTCGTCTTTCCAATATGGCTGTGTAAATGTGCATGGTTCAGTGTTGCCACGCTGGCGTGGGGCGGCTCCGATTCAACGTGCGATTGAAGCTGGCGATACGGATTCTGGAGTCACACTTCAGAAGATGGTTAAGAAATTGGATGCCGGCGACATCATCGGAATTCGTCATGTGAAAATCACTGACGACATGAATGCGCTTGAGCTTCATGATGTCTTAGCTGATTTGGGTGCGGATTTGTTGCGTGTAGAATTGATGGATTATGTGCGCGGGAATCTGGCCCCGATTCCTCAAGATGAATCGCAAGTTACCATTGCTAAGAAAATCGATAAGCAAGAATCATTAGTGGATTGGAATACCTCGGCAAAAGCGATCAACGGAAAAATCCGTGGCTTTGTTTACGGCCCAGGTACTTATACAATTCTTGACGGTAAAAAGTTAAAACTCCATAAAGCGACGATCGTTGCGGGTTCATCTAAAGAGCCGGGGACAGTTGTTGATGTCGGTGCTGACTACGTGACCGTAGCGACTTCTGAAGGTGCACTAAAACTTCTTGAAGTTCAGCCAGAATCTCGCAATCGTATGAAGGTGACAGATTTCTTAAAAGGCCATCCTTTGAAAGCAGGAGATAAAATCGGTGTCTAGCTTGTCTACACTTCCACTTCGCGGGAGTAAATTAGTAGCTCCCTCTATTTTGTCAGCGGACTTTGCTAATCTTGAAAAAGAGATCAAAGCGGTTGCGACTGCGGGAGCTGACTGGATTCACGTGGATGTGATGGACGGGCACTTTGTGCCGAACCTGACAATCGGTGTTCCTGTAGTAAAATCACTGAAGAAAGTTTCTCCGTTGCCACTGGATGTTCATTTGATGATTGATAAGCCTGAGCGTTTCGTTGAGGACTTTATCAAAGCCGGAGCGGACTACTTAACGATTCACGTGGAATCAACTCAAGACCCTGCTTCTGTTCTTCGTAAAATCACCGCCTTGGGTGCAAAAGCGGGAATCACTTTGCGACCGGGAACTTCGGTGGAATCTGTTTTGCCGTTGCTGAATCTTTGCGATTTAGTTTTGGTGATGACAGTGGAGCCGGGCTTCGGTGGTCAGTCTTTCATGCATGATCAAATTGCTAAAATCACAGCGTTGCGTGCAGAAATTCGTAAACAAAAATTGAACTGCCTGATTGAAGTTGATGGCGGTATCAACGCAGAAACTGCAAAGCTTTGTGCAGACGCAGATGTGTTTGTAGCGGGCAGTTATGTTTTCGGTCGTAACTATGCTGAAGGCATCGCGACTTTGAAAAATCCTTAAGTCTTTGCCTAAGATCAAATTCGTAACATTTAATTAAGAGCTGGTTTGGATCAGTGCTAATTCTGTCTGATGCTCACTGGGATAACTCATCGAAGGAACTGGGATCAGCTAGCGCAGCTTTGTCTGCTCAGTGTCTTTGCGTACTATTGCTTCTTTCTTCCCTCTGTATTCTTTATCGAAGCTGCCAGTGATGTTCCTAAAGAACAGTTTCAAGGGTTTCTGGTTGTAAGTCCTCTTGTGGGTTACTTGATGGGACTTTTTATTCGTCCTTTAGGTGGACTCTTCTTAGGATTGAAGGCCGATCAAGGTTATGTGAATCGCACCATTCGTCGCAGTGGTATCATTTTGGGAGCTTCAACCATGGCCATGGGGGCGTTACCCATCGAAGCGGATCTGGGCGGGCCGGGAACTTATCTCTTAGTGCTTTTGCGTTTGGTACAAGGATATACCATTGCGGGGCTTTATACAGCGGCTGCTACCTTTGCGATGAAAGCCAGTCCCGAAAAACAATGCGGATTTTTCACGGGAGTTTTGCAGTCCTCTACCTCCGCGGGTCATCTTGCGGTGATGACGGTGTTAATTGTTCTTCGTCTGATTTTTAATAAGGTCCAATTCGTCGATTGGGCATGGCGCCTGGCTTATGGTTTTGCTGCGATCTTAATTATTATGGCTTGGAGTTGGCGCCCGTTTGAAGATCATCCTGTAGGAATTTCTCGCCGGACGCTTTTAAGTGATCTGTGGACGACATTGAAGTCAGATCACAAGCTTCGTAAAAGTTTGATCTGGTTTGTTTTGCCAGCTGTGGGGCTTGGCAGTTTGATTTCTTATCACGGCACTGTTTATCAGATGACCTTCTTGCAAGGGCAGCTGCGATTAGATCCCGTGGTGGTGAAATTTATTTTGGCCATGGCAAGTTTGGTGTACCTGCCGTTCTATGGATTGTGGGGCTGGCTAGGGGATCGCTACGGTCACGGTCGTATGTTTGTGGTTGGAATTGTCATCGCTTCGGTCTTGCTGTTCCCTGCATTTTATCTTTTCGATTCTCTCGCCAAAGAAGTGAGCATGCAAAGTGTGGGCATGAATCGCTATGTCTGGGTGATGGTGTTGGCGATTGGCATGTACAGTATCATCAGCATTCTTTCGATGAGCAATGTGATTGTGTTTTTGCACTCTCGGTTGCCCGAAAGGTGGCGAAGTTCACTCTTTGGATTTGTGTACAATATTAGCTTTGGTTTGTGGGCTGCGTTCAGTCAGCTTTCGGGGTTGTATTTACAAGAGCGATTTAATTCTTCCTATGGAAGCATTCTTTTCACGCTCTTTTTTGCGTTGCTGACTTTGATTATGGTGCTGACTGTGGGGCGACCGTTTATATATCCAGAGCAAGTTTCTCTCGTAAAGGAATGCGGCCATCCTCAAGGTAAACCATGATGTAACCCTCGGTCAGGGACTTCAGGGCACTTTGCAAACGACGAGAGACATTGGACGCTAAAAGTTCGAAGGCCACGTCCATGTCGACGAATTTAAAATCCTTCAGATCGTTGAGTGCCAAATGGATACTTTGCGCTTGGTGTTCATCAATTTCCGCGGCTCCGAAAAGAAAGCTAAGGTACTCACCCTTGATATCAAGATTGTGGACATAGTCCACAGCTAGGACATGAGTCGGGGAGATGGTGATGCCCATTTCCTCTTTTACTTCGCGAATCAATCCTTCGCGTGGCGACTCTTCGGCTTCTATAGTGCCTCCAGGAAGAATCCACCCCGAGGCATAGTTGGGCTGCACAATACAAAGTTGATTGCGATAGAAAAGGAGCACTCCAGCACTGATGGGTTTTCCGGGTAACATAAGACCTCCATGTGATGCCTCACTGGACCTGGGCTTGACGCCCTCGGGGCCTCTCTTCAGAATTGTAAAGGAAGTTTTAGAATTTTTGGTGTTACAAAAGGGGAAAGTATATGAAGAAAATGTGGCTCGTTTTAGCCTTGTTCATGGGAATGTCTGCAACAGCTCACGCAGGTCTTATGATCGAACCTTACCTTGGTTATGAAATGGGTAAGACAACTGATCCAGATGGTAAAACAGATTTTGTAAACATGGGTCTTCGCTTGGCTTACAAAACTCCCGTGATGTTGTGGGTTGGTGTTGACGGTAACTTCGGTGTGAGCGGTAACTTCAAACCAGATTCTGGTGCTGATGCGACTGCAAAACGTACGGCTTACTTCGGTGTAGTGGGTATCGACCTTCCAATTCTTTTGAGAGCTTGGGCTGGTTACGGCTTCAACAATAAAGTAGTGGCTGACAATCCAGATGGCGAGTGGTCAGGAACTGCAATGAAATTGGGTGTAGGTTTCACAGGTCTTCCGTTCATCTCTTTGAACCTGGAATACACAAAAGACACTGTGGATAAAACAAGTGGCACAGTGATCGGTACAGACAACGACCTTAATCACGACGCCTACATGCTGTCAGTCTCATTGCCGCTAGTATTCTAGGGGTAACAGTTCCCTTTTTGGGGAGCGATGCATTCAAAAAGCTTATCTGGAGCCGCAGAAGCGGTGCAGAAGGGAAGGTGAAAGCCTTCCCTTTTTTATTGCTCCGCGCTAGGATCGGGTCCCATTTAAGGAGCCTCGAATGCAAATCACTGGTGAAAACATCACACTTGAAAACCTCTATGCAGCTGCCCACAATTCCTCTGCGAAAGTAGAATTAGCAGCTTCCGCAAAAGCCGAGATGAAAAAGTCTCGCGACTATATCGAAGGTCGCATCTCCAGCGGCGAAGTGATGTACGGTGTGAACACGGGCTTCGGTGCCTTCTCTTCAGTGCGTATCTCTGACGCTGAAATCGAACAATTGCAAAGAAACTTGATCCGCTCGCACTCCATGGGTGTGGGTGCACCGTTCACTAAAACTGAAACACGTGCGATGATGATCTTGCGTGCGAATGCTTTGGCTAAAGGTCACAGCGGTATTCGCCCGTTGGTTGTAGAAAAAATCCTAGAATTCTTGAATAACGACATCATTCCAGTTGTGCCTTCACAAGGTTCTGTGGGTGCCAGCGGTGACTTGGCTCCGCTTTCTCATCTTGCTTTGACGATCATTGGTGAAGGCGATGCTTGGGGTAAAGACGGTAAAATCGTTCACGTAACTGAGTTGTTGAAAGCAAAAGGCATTGAGCCGCTTGAGTTGAAAGCGAAAGAGGGCTTGTCGATGATCAACGGTTGCCAAGTGATGACATCAATTGGTTTGTTGTCATTGTGGGAAGCACGTCGCCTGTTGTGGCTTGCTGACCTTGCAGGTGCAATGTCTTTGGAAGGTCTACGTGGTTCCAGAAAACCATTTGATCCTTTGATTCAAGCAAGCCGCCCTCACCCAGGTGAAGGTAAAACAGGTCGCAATCTTATCAAACTTATGGGTGCTACCAGCGAAATCGCTGAAAGCCACGCGGTGAACGATCCGCGCGTGCAAGATGCTTACTCTCTTCGTTGTATGCCAGCAGTTCATGGCGCGGCTAAAGATGCTCTTCGTTATGTGGTGAAAGTTCTTGAGACGGAAGCGAACTCTTCGACAGACAATCCATTGGTATTTGCCGATGCGAACAAAGTTCTTTCATGCGGTAACTTCCACGGTATGCCAGTGGCACACGCGATGGATTTCGCGGGTATCGCGATTTCTTCTCAAGCAAGTATTTCTGAGTGCCGTATCTCTAAAATGATTTCGACACAAATGAGTGAGCTTCCACCATTCTTGACTCCAAATGGTGGCTTGAACTCAGGTCACATGATCGTGCAAGTAGCAGCGGCTTCTTTGGTGAGCGAAAATAAAGTTTTGGCTCATCCAGCTTCTGTGGATTCAATCCCAACGTCTGCTGAAAAAGAAGACCACGTATCAATGGGTACAATCGCCGCAAGAAAGTTCGCACAAATCCTTCGCAACGCCGAAAACGTTGTGGCGATGGAATTGTTGTCAGCAACGCAAGCTTTGGATTTGCTAGCTCCATTGAAACCAGCAGCAGCTGTTAAAGCGGCGTTTGATCACATCCGTAAAACAGTTCCTTACGCAAAAGAAGACCGCATCTTCTCTAAAGACGTTGAAGCGATCAAAGCAATGATGGTTTCCGGTGATTTGATGAAAGTCGTTGAGTCAGCAGTAGGCGAACTCGAATGGTAGAAAATCCGAAAGGTACGCCGTACCTTTCGGGGGTGCGCCGAGTCACCAAAGCGGTGGTTCGGCCTTGGATGGTAACTCGCTGTTATGACTAAACTCAGCCACATCGATCTAAATGTTTCTGATTACGCGAAAAGTATTCGTTTCTATGACTTGATCTTGCTGCCACTCGGTTGGAAGAGACTGACCTGTCGTACGGACCATACGACGTACACCGACGGCACAATGAAGCTCTGCATATGTCCAACTGAAGAGAAGTATCTCGCTCACGGTTTTCATCGCAAGAAAACAGGCCTTAATCACTTAGCCTTTTATGCTAATTCAAAATCCGAACTGGAAGTTTTCCATAAAGATGTTCTGCAAAAGAATGACGTTCCCACGCTTTACGAAAAAGGACCCTACGGAGACGACGACTATTATGCCGTTTACTTTGAAGATCCAGATCGCATGAAGATTGAAGTGGTTTTTTCTCCCACGTACTGCCATGCGGATCATTGGACAAATTCATTCGAGGATAACTTCGATCCTTATAAATAAAAGGTAGTCCGGGCCAGGTGCCAGGCACCTTTTTGGGGTGCGCCCAGTCACCGATGCGGCGGTGCGGACTGACCTTTACCCCGTTTTTAGGACCAGTAAATTATTTTTCTTCTCTAACACACCTGTTTCTTGGTCCGCAAACTCTTTCGGCGTTAAATAATCCAAAGAACTGTGTGGTCGTTCTTCGTTGTAGTACGTAATCCACTTTTTTAATTCTTTTTGAACTCCCCATATTGTTTCAAAGTCGTTTTGTTTCAAGAATTCCTCTCTAAACTTTCCATTGAAGCTTTCAATGTAAGCGTTTTGAACAGGCTTTCCGGGGTCTATGAAGTGCAATTCCACGCTATTTCGCTGACACCAATCAACAAACGCACCGTTCGCAAACTCCGGGCCATTATCCAAAATAAAATGCTTTGGTAAGGGAGTTGTTTCCTTTAGCTTTTCTAAGAAGTCTACCGGTGAAAATCCAGCCATGCTTTTGCTCGCAAGGATTCCAGGAGTTTGTCTTGAGAGTAAGTCTACAATGGTGAAACACCTAAATGGTTCACCATTATTGAGTCTATCAAATACAAAATCCATCGCCCAAACTTTACCGACGTGAGTCGCATCGGGTGAAGATTTCGGATGTGGAATAAAAAGCTTTTTCCTCTTTGGTTCCCTTCTCCATAGAAGATTCAAAGTTTTCAAAAGGCGGTAAACCTTCTTTCCATTCACTACAAAATCTTTTCGCCGTAATGCTGCATGCACTCGAGGAACGCCATAGTATGGGTGGCGTTCCTTGATCAGAAGGATTTCCTTTATAAGGTCCGGATCTTCGTTCTTTTGGCTTCTATAGCGGAAATGAGATCTGCTAATGCCTACCAACTTGCAAGCTCTACGCTCAGTAACTTCGTGCTCGGTAATTAAAGTTCGAGCCAAGTCTTTCAAAGCACTTGAGCTTAACTTTTTTTTAAAGCAGCTTTAAGAAGCGCGATCTCTCTATCTCGCTCCTTAAGAGTGTCCTCAAGTTTTTTAATTTTACTTTCAGCTTTGCGTTTGCTTGGTTCTGCCTCAAGACCGCGACTCACGTTAATGATTCGGGTCAGTGAACTTTCGCTAAGATCGTACTTTTGACAGACTTCCCAACGCGAAGAACCTGTTTCAAGTTCTTTCAAAATGGCATCAACTTCTTCTTGTGAACGCTTTTTATAAGGCATAAATCCCACTTTAGTGATCCTTCTAGTTGAAAATCATCTCTGACTCAACCTGTAAACGTGGACCTAAAAATGGGGGTAGGCTCAACAAATATTTTTCAATATTGGCTTCAATTGGAAATAAGACTTCAAGAGAAACAAATATGCATTAACGAAGTCATTCGCCATGGATCTAGCAAACTCCGAAGCACGCCAACCCTACTAGGTGCCAGGCACTTTTTAGGTACACGGTGCGAAAAAGGGGCAGAGGAATCTGCCCTTTTTTATTTCCCAACTAAGAACCAATCAATATTTATACAGGCAAGTTTCTCTGAAGGACTTTGAGAAACTTTTTTTGAAACTTGCTGAATGAATTCCAAGCACATTTTGCGAACTTCGGGGATATCACTTTCAGCTAAAGTGAGTGGTGCGGAGAATGCCAGTTCATCAGTGCCGATGCGTGGGTGATTCTCCATGGCCTTCATGCGCCAATTCATATGGTGACGACTTACAAGAGGTGAGTCTGACGGCAAGAACGTATTTTGTGGGCCGCGATCTAAAGTGCCATCTTCTTTTTCAATGACCAGTCCTCGTGAAATCAGAAACGTCAGAACATTTTCAATCAGCTCTGCTGGTAAAACAAATTCTTTTGCGAGCGTCGCGGCGGTAACATCTTTGCCGAGGCCGCAAGTTAATCTGATGGCAGAGTAATACCACTGACTATAAAACAAGGCCTGATCAGCTTCAGTCATAGAAGCATAGACAGGAACGCGGTTCTTAATTTTCTCGCCTTCTTTACGAAGCTTCAGAAGTTTACTTTCGACAAACTTCTTCAGTGAAGTGGTGCCGGCCTTATCCCATTCGATCATCGTCAGAAGAAAATCTTTTTCGAGATCATTGAGGCGAATGAATTGCGCAAGCGAGAAAGCTTGTTCTTGTGTGAACGACTTTTGACCTTTTAAAACTTGCGTGACGAGAGTGGGATGAACATTCAATGCTTCGGCAATTTTAAGCTTATAGCCGTGGCCCCCTTTTGGTTGAGACTTCACAAAGCGCTCTAAAAACTCACGGTAGTCGTTAAATTCAAAAATGTTCATTTTACCCCTAAAACGCCAATAATTGCCTAAAAGGTAAATTATTTCGGCCAAAACTGACAATGAAAATATATAAATAGGTAAATTTTGGTGGGAAATTCAGTCCTGTAAGCCGGCTAGCAAAAACAGTTTGAAACAAACAAGCAAACCAATAATAAGAGGCAATCATGACTAAGAAACTAATGTTACTCCCATTCCTTCTTTTCTCTCAGAACCTTTTCGCAGGTTTCGGTGTTGATAACACCGGCGGCATGGATGGCGGCGGAGGCGGAACATTGCCGTCAAAGCCAGCGATTACATATCAGATTCGCGAAATTGCTGAATATGCAAAACCAGAAGTTCTATTTTTGTTGAATGCCTACGAGCGATTCGGTGGTTTTGCTTCATCCAGTATTTATGCAAAATTGTTTGGTGGGGCACGTCGCGCACAAGAAGTGTTGAAAGAGCTTCGCTTGGAAGTCCGCCTGGACAGACCGTGCTACACTTCCGACGGTAAAGAGGTTGATGGCAGTATCTATGCGACAAAGGCCAATACAATTTGCCTGAGTGCCGCAAGAATCGCTCCTAAAACAGATGTTGCGGTGGCAAGGCGCGAAGTAATTGCCCTTCTTCTGCATGAAGTAAGTCATTTTATGGGAGCTACCGAGCAGGAAGCTGTGGATTTTCAAAAGGAAATATCGGAATCCATTCAGCATGTGACTGTAATGCCGACTTATCTTGATCAACAGACCAAGACTCAGGTAACAACTTATTTCAGTACCGTGGTGACTCAACTTCGTGACGGAGTTGCAGCACTTGATAAAAATGATCACACAAGAGCCCAGGATAGTCTTGGTAAAGCAATTGATCAGATTTATCTAGCTCGTGACTATATTCGCGATGGAGGAAATACCTACAGCTTATTCTCTCCACAAGAGTGGGATTATCAGGAGCTTTTAATTGCTCAGCTTTCGTGGGCCGCAAAGTTCGCTCAGACGTTGGATTCAAATGATACGGCTGCGCGCGCAGAATACGATGGTCGATTCCAAGGTAGAGAGTCCTTTGACTTCGCTGAGGTAAGCTACGACCGTCACAATGTTTATAACAGTATGAAGATCAATAAATTGCATTCAGCGATGGAGTTAAGAAACTACGTTGCTACTCTGGTGAAAGACTACGACATTCGCACAGCTTATGTAATTTCGGCGATTTACGGCATGCGCTGGATTAATTTGAACGGGCATACTTCTTCAGCGGCTTTTAACCCATGGAAGAAATATTTGGGAAGATACATCGTTCAATCTGTAAATTGTGATTACTCAAATCCATACAATGATAAAAAAGAGTTTCAAGTTCTTGTCGAATCGGACAGAGTTTATCTAAATGAAATCACTAGCACTGGATACGGTTACAACGGTCTTGAGTTGGGTGACTATAACGTTAATGCTTACCTTAATAGCTATGGTGAAATCTCTGAAGGTGAAGTTTATGCTCTCTATGAAAATGGAGGCTCATGGCAGAGAAATCCAAATACTTCAGGCAGAGCTTCGGTTGTGCGCTTGAAAAAGACGGGCCTGGCAGAGTTCGAATTGACCAAAAGCAGTCACTACTTCCCGAATGATATCACTCAACCAGATCAAGTACAGACCTGCGTATATAAAGGCGTAGTTAAATAAGGAAAAGGGCAGAGAGATCTGCCCTTTTTTATTAACTCCAACGATCCAGTTGCTTGAATCGCAGTCGTAAATCTTCCGTCATCTCATCGTACTTGTCGTCTTTACGAGTGAGCATATAAAGCGAATGCTTCCAATAGCCTGACTTCGGGCCGATGACAGTGATAAGTCCCATTTTGATTTCTTCCATCATGTAGGGAATCGGCAAGAAGCCCACGCCTGCGCCATCAAGAATTGCGCGGCCAACGACAGACATGATGTCTGATTCAAAAGAGATCTTCTTACGGACCTTGATATCTTGAAAAAACAAATCTGTTTCGTGGCGCAGTTTCATTTTGTATGACGGTAAAACCAATCCCCAAGGAACTGCATTTAGAAATTCCACAGCGGAAGTATTTCTGCCGACTTTGATTTTCAAGGATTTCAAATTCGCCGTGGCCACCATCAAATTCACTGGTGCGCCGATGCTTGCAAGTTCATGCACGTCTTCCGCATAAATTGGTTTATTAGTTAACATCAAATCTATTTCTCGAGTGCGTAGCGCCTGCAGAATTTCTTCATCAGGAGCTGAAGTGATCGAAACAATTTTGTCAGTGTTCCCGCGATTATCGCGAATGACGGGGCTTAAAAGGTCCGCGATGAAAGGACGCTCCACTTGCTCGCTGATTCCGATGTGCCATCTTTCAATCATCCGATCCGTGGGAGAGCGCAGAGATTCAGAAAATTCTGCTGCGACATCGAACATTTTTTTCGCATATGCAAATGCTTGTTCTCCCTCTGAAGTAAGTTGCAAAGTGCGGCCTTTTTTCTCGAATAATTTGCGATCAATTGATGACTCAAAAATTTTTAGTTGTGATGAGAGTGACGGCTGACTGATGCGCAGGTACTTGGCAGCATTACTTACGCCACCTAGCTTTGCCGTTACATAGAAGTAATAAAGATGGTTGTAGTTAAACATAAATTTAGACCTCCCTTTGACATGGGTTTTTCGGCACCTTTTTGGAACTAGACGTTCGCTGCAGCACTGTAAGTCGCAAGTTTTCTTGGAGAATTCGTTCTGAGTTAACAGAAATATATAACTTTAAACTAAGAATGTCATTCGAATTATATATTTAAAGAATCTGTTGTTTCTAGCGATAATGGAAGAACAAGGAGGTAGATATGCAAACAGACATCTACTACAGAGACATCACTAGAACTGAGAACCTCGAAGCTTACTTGCTCGAGAAAGTTGAAGGAGCCTGTGAAGAGTTCTTCAAATTCGATAGTGGTGCCCACCTCACAGTACGCGTTGAGACCGATAGGCATCGCACTCACGCAAGAAAACCTAGCTATACTTGTGAGGTCATCTTGAAGCCAACCCGCTCACGTGGCGTGATTAAAATCAGAAAGTCTGATGAAAGCTTTAAGAGAGCTCTGATGAAAACGGTGGACAGCTTGAAGTCTGTACTGCGTAAACGATCTGGCAGAAAGCAAGATCATCACCGCCGCGATCCGATGTTGAGCTTCAGTCCAACATGGGAAGAATTGGAAATGACAACAGTAGCATCATAAATGAACGAATTTTGTAGAGCATTGCTGAGTACTACGAAAGGAGAAGACCAATGGGTTCACAGTTAAAAAATAATCCAATTGATAACGAATTAGCGCGAAAAATCCGCGATCGAATCAAATGGGATAAAAGAGTGAGCCCAGCAGATTTCGATGTAGTTGTGCGAGGATGTGCCGTTATTATCAGTGGATATGTCGATACATCCTATAAAAAGATGGCAGCTCTGGAACTAGTCTCCGACGTTGACGGAGTATGGTCGATCGAAGATCGCATCGTAGTTCCTTCTGACTATCATCGCACAGATGACGAGCTAAAAGCAATTATCACGAATGCAGTCGATGAGATGATTAAAATCGGAGGAGAGCACTTGGAAGTCGACGTTGTCGACGGAATTGTGAAATTCGAAGGTGAAGTATTTCGTCCAAGACTGAAAGCTTTAGCCGTCTGCTCAGCCTGGGAGCTATCGGGGGTGCGGGATGTTGTGGATGAAGTTCACATCATCGAACCGCCCCGCCGACTCCCACTTACTGTGGAATACTTTAGCAACAACAGCCAAGAGCTGTTCTGATCAAGGAGGAAGCTTGATGATGAATGAGTTCCCTACATAGTGCGGTCCTTTTCCCTATATCCCTCCATGATAGGCGCCTCTGTATCAGCGGCGCCTATTCCTTTTTTAGCTACCATGGTTTGTAGAAGTCTCCGACAAGACGTTTTCCGAAGGTGCATTTTTTATTATAGATTTGGCTGCCATATTCCCATACACGCAGATAGACGTTGTTAGGATTCAATTTGGAAGCTGCAACTTCGACGATCGTGTCAGATGGTGGACCATGTAAGATGAAATCATAATAGTGAAACTTGCTGTCGGCTGAATAGTCGCCATTGGGAACTATTGTGGTTTTCTCTGACTGGTAATTGAACACTATGTATTTGAGTACTCCATCTGGAACATCGCCGACAACGCGAACCGAGTATTTGTCGACCTCGCACAGAACTTTATTGAATTTAGCTTGGGCTGGAGTTGCCCACATGAAAGCCGAGAACAAGAATACTGTTATCGCCTTAAGAGGTTTGGTATCCATAGAATCCTCCTTGGTTAGCTCTATTCTAGAACTATTCCAAAGAGTTCCCAGATCCAACCGCCATAGGTAGGATCTGGGATACGAGTTAAAAATTATCTGTAATTACGTTTCAAACCGAATTTGTAGCTGAAAGTCAGATTGAACTGTTTGCCACCGAAAGCCATCGTTGTTGGTTTGACACCAAGTTTGTACTTAGGTGTAGCCTCACCGTATTCAAGTCCTACGGAAAGATTTTTTACTCCCAAAAGATTGCGGCAAGCTGTACCAAGTGTCCAACCTTTAAGTCCACGTACGTTGCCGTTTGTGAATTCGCCGTCGTTGCCTTCAGAGTCGAAAACGTGTTGATTGTAGTAGAAGTCCCAAGAGCAAGCTTGTGTTTCAAGACCGCGGTAAGCAACCTCAACACCTGTTGCGTGAGAGTTCACGAGTTTTGTATGTGTACCATCGCCATTGCCTTCAGGATTGCGCACGAATTCAGATCTGAATACGCGAATCTCTGCCTGACCTTTTTTCGACGTGAACATATAGCCCAAATAAGTTGTCGTGTCGTCTTGAACACGTTTTTGATTTGGGTAGCTGCCAGTGTCGCCACGCGCACCAGTCACACCGATATAGAAGTCGTGATTTTTCAAGTACGGAGAGCTCGCCGTAAAGATCTTGCGAAGTGCATTAGTGATGCGAACTTCCATTGTACCAGCAGCTGAAGGATAAGAGTTCGCGCGAGAGTCGAACGGTGTCACGTTGGATTCACCTTTAACGCCATCACCGTCAATCACAGAGAATGACGCCAATAAGACGCGGTCCAATTCTTCCTTCAACTCGTAGTTCATTTGAATCCCTTGGTCGTAGCGAACCTGGATTCCATATGGAGCCGTCATATAATAGCGGCTTGGCTTGCCTTCAAGAGGTGCAAGACCGCTTGCTGCGAAGCTGCCCGCAAGAATTGTGATGTCTTGATTTCTTGTGATATCGATATCAGCACCGATAGCGCCCAAGAACCATGGACGATCTACGTAACCATCAGCACGCATACGATTGGCGTTGTGAAAGTTTTGACGATCTTTTTCGTTATAATCCAATACTTGGTTTTTTGGGATCGCGCTGATCGTGATGAAGATCTGTTTAACGCGTGCGCCAGGATTGTTCTTAGATACCTTAACGTCACCTTCAATGACGTTATCGCCTACAGATGTTTCATTTCCGCCATGCTTGCGGAGGTCATTATTTAGGACCGCTGCAACTTGGCCTGTGACGGTGGCAGCTACGCACACGCCATTAGATAGAATACCACCGTCCAAATAGCACTCTAGGTCTTCATTATTGCTATGAGGGGCCTGATTAAAGTAAGAGCTTTGGCCGTGAGACAGAGAACTGGCAAGCATCATCGCCGCCAACGTACCGAATTTTAGATAGGGGTTTGCCTTAATGTTCATAATTTCTCCTTTGAACGGAGGACGCTTATTCAACGGGCGTACCAAGACGGTCAAATTAATTTAACGTAGGGAACAGCTCCAAGTTGCTCACCCTGAGATTCCATGAGTAAAATTGGTGTGTAAAATAGATGTATATTGATTCGACAGATGCGCAATGAGCGCCTGAATTTAACTGGAACACAACAGACTGTTTCAGCGAGGAAACAGAGTGAAGAACGATTCTATTCTTGTAATGAATGGTAGCCCATCGGGAAGTACCGGCAACTGTGCTGTTTTTATTAAGGATCTTCAGAAACGTGTGAAGTCTGCAAAGCTAGAAGTGGTTCACTTGGCTGAAACCAAGTATGGGCCAGGCTTAAAGAAAAAAATTTCGGATTCTTCCGCGGTGGTCTTTGTGACGGGTACTTACTGGGACTCATGGGGGAGTCCTTTGCAAAGGCTACTGGAACAGATGACCGAGCTAGAAGCTTCGCCAGCCCTTATGGGAAAGCCTTGCGCTGTCTTCGTGCTAATGCATTCAGTGGGTGGAAAGTCGGTGCTGTCGCGCCTTCAAGGCGTTTTATCCACGATGGGATTCATGATCCCTCCGATGAGTGGGATGGTTTATTCGTTGGTTTCTGATATCGCTTTAAAAGCCAAGACATCTCATGCAAAAGATTTCTGGCAGCGTGAAGATGCTGAGATGATTTTTGAAAACCTGATCAAGGCCATACAAATGAAAGTGCAGTGGACTACTTGGCCCGTTGATAAAAAAGATCCAAGAAGGAAATGGTTTAGGTAGAACCATTTCCTTCTGTTCGATTAGTGCTCTGGCATTTGAGCAGGGGCCGCTTCAACACCTTTACCTGTGATATTGAGAGTGAAGGTATCAGTGTCGGTGGTCATGACTGCAGTGCCAGTGTAATCGCCCACTTCGGTTGGATCGAAGTTCAATTCGAAGTAGCAAGTATAAGTTGCATCGAGTTCTCCTAGGCAATCTGTTTCAGCCCAAAAGTCTTTACCATTTAAAGTGACGCTGGTGATGTACATATCTTTCTCGGCAGTGAATTCCCAAGTGTTGCTAGCGCCTTGGCCAATAGTCACTTCCCCGAAGTCATAGTTTTCAGTCATGTCTTCAAGGGCATGAATTTTAGCATGAGCAGAGAATGACAAAGTGCTGACGAGCAAAAGGGCAACGAGGGTTTTCATAGGAACCTCCTTACGTTTGCCTCTATTGTGAAACTCCTCTGCGGAGGAACAAGTAGGGAACTGTTGTATGAAAGGAAAGTAACCGCGGGCTTGTCTTTCGAAAGGGCCTGGTATGTCAGTTGTCGAATTTTAAGACAGTCTTTTGAAAGAATTGCTCGTTCTAAGGTGAACCAGATCACTATGTTCTAAATTTATGGGTTAGCTGGGAATTCCAGGTTAAAACGTTTGTTCTTATGAATGCACAGATAGAGATCCGCAAGCTATTGCAAATTGAATTTACCCGAATAAAGACAAAAAATCCGCAGTACTCATTACGATCATTTGCTCGATCTTTGGGGGTCGTTCCATCCGCATTGTCTGAAATTATGAATTCCGATCGCGCAATTACTAAAAAGATGGGCGAAAAGATTTTGACCAGACTGGCTGTTCCGCCAGATCGCTATTTCCAGCTGATCAGTAAGCTGGGCTCTCAGAACATTCCGGGGATGATGGAAGACTCCGTCGATCCATCCTTCATTCAAATGAATAACGATCACTATCACGTGATCACTGAGTGGTATTACTATGCGATTTTATCACTGGTTGAAATTAAGGGTTTCAAAGAGAGCCCCGAGTGGATCGCAAGAAGGCTGAACATCACAGCTCGCGAAGCAGAGCAGGCGCTGGTTCGTCTGGAGCGTTTGGAAATGCTCGTGCGTAACAGTTCCGGCCGCCTTCGTCCTTCTGATGTTAATTTTACGACGGCTGCTGACGTTGCCAATATCGCAGTTCGACAGCGTCATCTGCAAAATCTGGATTTGGCGAAGCGGTCCTTGGAAACTGACTCGGTTGACATTAGGGATTTCTCTGAAATGACGATGGCGGTGGATGTGAAGAAAATGGGTGAGGCGAAGCAGCTCATCAAAAAATTCCGTCGGGATCTTTGCAAGTTCATGGAAGATGGTACAAAAAAAGAAGTTTATAAAATATGTGTTCAGCTATTCCCTTTGTCTAAGGAATTAGGAAAATGAAGAAGTTAATTTTATTCGTAATGGTATTAGGGCTTCAAGCGCAAGCATGGGCAGTGGGTAATGAAATTGCCAATGGTGGAGACTCGATTTCCGCAGAGTTCATCAGACATGGTCAAACAATTGGAGACCTTTGGAAACAATTGGATTTGCCAAAGGATTTCCCTGTGAACGCAAGTCAGTTTAAAGACATCGTTCGTGACGCTATTGTTGAAACTAGGGACTCTGTGGATATCGATGGTCGCGTACTCGATGCGATCAATATTCCCACTCAAAAGCGTATCGTTGTGAATCGGGCTCGCTGGGCTCAAATCGACGACTATAAAAAAATCGTGATCGTATTTCATGAGTATGTAGG
>JAGIAF010000160.1 GCA_017745015.1 Bdellovibrio sp.
GATTTAATATTGACTCTTTATATTGATTCAATGCTGTTGTGAGAGCTACCCCTCTGTATAAGCTAATCGCATCATCTGATGCAGCGATATCATCATAGCGCTGAATTTCGTCGACGGTCGCGTCTCTAATGCCTGTATTAGTCATGATCTTCATAGAGTTAAATACTAAATACGCTCATTGATTAAATCAAATAATGTTTGCTCAATGAGTTGGATGGCGACCTTTGATCGGACCAAATGGTAAAGCCAATATTTCAAAAGCAAATCTTCGCGTTAAATCCATAGGGACGTCAGATTACTAGAAAAAGATCTTAATGCCTGACCTAATCCCTGTGCGATCGGTGATCGTGTCGACCGTCGCAGCAGGGATCTTATTTTTCTGGTTCTCCTTGTACCAGGCTCCGAATACTCTCAGGCCTTTAAAGTCTATGAAAAGACCCGCCTCGGAGTAGTCTCCCTTCACATCACCGAGTTCATCGTTGGTGGTGGGGAGGAAGTATCTGTACTTTCCGTCGAATCCAAAATACTTCATGAGATAAAGTTGCAATTGAACTTGGCCAAATTGTTGCGATAAGCGTGTGGGCGTTGTGCCCTCTTGCTCGCGGGTGCGCATCCCATAAGAAAGTGTCAGACCCGAGTTTTGGATCGAGTCGCCGAGGACGCGCAAATTAAATATTCCAGTAAGATCCGTGAAATTGTCGGCGCTGTTGTGTTCGTACTCGCCACTTAATCCCACAAGCTGAGCATAGGCCGCAAGCTCGCCAGAGTAAGATGTATGGGAGTTTTCTGTCGTGGTACTGCCATCATTGACGTTGCTGTTATAAGACAGGTACGAACCGCCAATCATGAACTCGAAGGGGGAGGGGCTGTTTAGAGACAGCCACTGATCCATGGCGCGATTTTTTTCTTTAATATTGAGCCAATCTGACAGAGACCAGCGAGTTTGTTCGCGCTTGGTGGCCCTTTGAGTGTAATCGTAGCCCCCGCTCCACCATTTCGAGGAGCTTTGGGCCTGGGAGTTCAAGGAAAAGGCCATAATGCATAACAGAAGCAGGGACGAAAATCTGGACATAACCCTATTTTCTCGCTTTTATGGGGCCTAGTACATGTACTTGCTTGTTATTCCCACATTGAGACCGGGAATACGTCTCAAAGAAGGATGAACTGTGGTTCACGATTTAGATCCATTTGCGTTAAGAATTTCTGGTGACTTCGGCGTTCGTTGGTATGGCTTGTCCTACATGATGGGCTTCATTTGTGCTTATCTAATGATCAAATGGTTGTCACAAAGACAAAGATCAGGTTTGACGCCGCAAATGGTGGGCGACTTCGTTACTTATGCCGCCATCGGTACTTTGGTGGGCGGTCGTTTGGGGTACGTGTTTTTCTATGGCCCGGATTTGCTTTTGAAATTTAAATCCGCATTCCCGTTCTGGGGAGTTCTTGCTGTCAATGAAGGCGGTATGGCGAGCCACGGTGGTATCATCGGTATCGTCATCGCATGCTTATTGTTTGCTCGTAAGTATTCTGTGAACGCACTTTACCTTTTTGACTTGGTGGCAGTATCGGGTCCCATTGGTGTGTTCTTTGGTCGTATTGCTAACTTCATCAATGGGGAACTTGTGGGGCGTCCTGCACCTTCGGATTTCCCGTTGGCAGTTAAATTTCCACAAGACATCGAGATGTGGCCAGCTCAAGAGTTTTCACGTTTGCCGGAGCTTTCTACGGTGACCGAAAAGCTCGGCGTTTCTCGTGATCAATGGTTGGAACTTCTGGGTAAGTTCAATATGGATCAATCAGCGCGTGAGCAAGTGTATGGCACTTTGAGAAAAATCGTTTTGTCGATTCAAGATGGCAACACCGCCGTGAAGCAAGCTATTGAGCCCTTGTTGGTTCCTCGTTACCCATCGCAATTGTTTGCAGCAGTGGGTGAGGGATTGCTTGTATTCTTGATCTTGTTCTTGTTGTGGAGAAAACCACGCAAGCCAGGATTCATCGCTTCTGTTTTCATTTTGCTTTACGCCGTTGTGCGTGTGATGGACGAACACTTCCGTATGCCTGACGCTCACATTGGTTTCCAATGGTTGGGGCTGACTCGTGGTCAGTGGTTGAGCATCGTGATGTTCGCTGTAGGCTTGATCTTGATGTTCGTTTGGAGCCGCGCAGGTTCTTTGAAAATCCCAGGTTGGGGACGCGGTCATTCGATCAAGTTGAACCGCAAATAGAACGTAAAAGCGGTGAAAAAGGCCCGACGTTGTCGGGCGATCTCCTCGCTCCGACGTGTTACAGCACGTCTGCGCTGTGGGGATAATCCTCCGCCTTGCATGGGCTTCGCCGCAAAATACCTTCGGTATTTAGACAAACCTTTTTGACCGCTTTTTAAGGCGGTCTTTTTTTTGTTGCATCTGCGATCAACACCTTAGCAGAGTTTCGTAATCTTATGGTGTCACTTTGGGTTGGCACGGTTTCAGCAAAGGCTCCTTCCTCGCGGGGGGCTTGTGCAAAAATATCTTTCTATATTAGTCGTTTGCTATTTTGGTTTTCTGTCGATGGCTCAAGGAGCGCCGACAGATTTTCCAGGAATGGTTGCCGTTGGCACTGATGGTGCGCAGGCTGTTGATGTCGTCAGCGATCGTGGTCAAGTGCTATTGCCAGAAGAACTCACACGTTTATTGAAAAGCCGCGTCGATATCTCTTTAATGAATCCTGCACCTTCTGACTTGTGGCAGGACACACAGATTAAGCCACTCAATCCTGCGAACTACACTCTGGGAATTCCTGTCGGCACGGAAGTGGAAATGGTGGGAAATACACCTTCTGTTGTCGGCGAGTTTCGCTTCATTGCGCAACTTCAACACGATGGCGTGATTGAGCAGTATCAAGTCGTTCTTGGGAAAAAAGCCCACAATATCTTATTAAGAAAAGCGCTGTTGGAAAAGTTGGGCTATCGCATTCAACCTGTTCAATGGCTTTCTAAACTTCGCGTGCGCCTCAATGGTCATGCCACTCTTATGGGTTTTTTAACAGATATTCAAAACAATACAGAAGGCAACTCAAAGCGCTGGGTGACGAATGATACCACCGAGGCCTCTGTTGATTTTGTAGATCTGCAAGATGTGTTGATCATGCCGGCAACGCAAACTTTCTACTCGCTTGAGACAGGTGCGATTCCTCCATCGGTGATTCAAGGTCGTCGTGTGATGAATGCCTTGTTGGTGCCATTTCAACTGGTAGACGTTCCGGAGAGCTTAAATAGCTTTTCCTGGGTTGCCGGTCGTATCGTCAATCAAGCGGTGTATCTGAACTATGAATGGGCTTCCTGGTTTAATCCGACATTCCAGGATGCGCAATGGATCGTGCGCCGTATGGCGCGTATGAGCGGTCAGGATTGGAATGAGGTGGCGCAAGCTTCTGGTGTTCCGGGGGAAGTGTCCGCTCTTTTGGCGGAAAAATTAAAGTCCCGTCGCAATGATTTGATTCAGCTCTTTCAAGTCTCTGCAAATAAGTTGGTCGTCAATAGCACAATCTCTGCTGGGGCCAGATTGACGCAAGGTAAGCTCACAGCGACTGAGTGGCCCGGGTATGCATCACGTTTTTCGTTCGGTGATCCAGACAATCCACTTTCTACATCTGAAGTGACAGCGTTTTTGAAATCCAAAGGTATTTCAGCGCTGATTGATACTGCGATGTCTTACATGAATTCATTTTTCAACAACAACAATGGCGTGCAAGGACAAGTGAATCAACGCACCTTGAACAACGTCGTAGATCAAATGATCCAAGAGGCTATCACAGGGCAGAAGAAAAACATTCCCCTGGGCATGTATGCGATTCCTTCTTGGTCGGGTCGCATCTTGCTTTCCCGTGATGTCGTTGTGGGAAGCTATATGGGCACAGACAATCTTGTACAGATGGCTGACACCTTCGGTTTTCAAATCACGCCAGGATTTTTCATTGGAATTCAGGGTTTGAACGGCATCAGCGAGAGTGGTGGCGTTGGCTTGCAAATGCAGCGTGCTTACACGCATATCAAACCGCTTAAAAGCATCAAGGCCGTCAATAAAACTCCGTACAGCAATATGCTCATCCCATTCTTGAAAAAGAAATGGGCTGCAGAACTTGACGAACCAACGATGGCGGATGGTCAAAGCAATCTTGCGGCGATCGCCGATTCTTTGGATAAAGAAATGGGCGTTGGAGAGTCGTTGCTGATCACAGACAGTGTGACAGCGCAAGCGGGTTTGAATCTGACCTATCCAACATCCCCATCAGTGCAATTACAGACGGCTTTGAATGCCGCGCAAATGTTTTTGCATAGAATCCAAATCTACAAAAAAGATAAGTACACCTTCCAAATCTATAACGATCCAGGTCGTGTGACGAAGGGAAGTGCTTCTGTAGGGCTGACTTCTTATGGTGTACCACTCATAACTTTCAGTGTCGGCGGCATGAGTGGCAAAGTGAATACCAAGTTTTATACTCTGACTATCGGCTCCTCTGATGCTGATGATATGACTCGCAACCAAAAACAATATGAAACAAACATCCGCATCTTAAAGCAGATCTTTATGAGCAACTCCCTCGAGATGCTGAATACCGATCAAGATCCAACAACGATTGGTCATGATTTCTCCGAGCGCGATGTGAACTTTGGCTTCTTGTTTTATCAAGCCCGTAAGATGTCTTTGAAAGATCGTTTTGAGATCACTTTGCCGGAAGGTGCGAAAACTTCGGTATTGTATCGTTCCACTGGTGTGCGCACGGGGAAGGATTACTATTCCCTTCTTATGGCAACCTTGGGTGGTTTCCTGCGCGATAAACTGGGCTCTGACAATATTGTTCTGGACGGCAGCAACTCGGGAAATCCTGGAGATACGATCATGGGAAGTGCGGTGTCGCGTCTGGTGACTTATCAAGCGACGCAACGAGATCCAAATGACGACAATTCCGGCATTTCTCCAAATCCTGAAGGAGAGTTCGCACAGATTGTTCATCAGCACAAAGGCTGGAACATCACTCGTGATAAAGCTTTGAAAATCTTGAAAGAAATGAACGCGGATTTTGGCACCACGTTGATTCCGGATTCCACTCTGGCAGATACACGTAAGATTTTACTATATTCGATTACTTTGACGATCAACGTTTATAAGCAAGGTTTGTGGAAGCTCGCCACGTTGCCTCGCGATCAAGTGAAGTCGTTGATGACTGAATATATGCTTGATATTTGCAATGTGCCTTGGCCAAAAGGGGAGTGTGATCGTGCTCAGAAGAGTTTTGATACTCACTACCGCCGCTTCTTGCGTTCGCAAAGTGAATATATGGAGGTTCGTGCGGTGGATGGTCCCAAGGCTGCGGATCGCGCCTTAGCACTCGTAGATCTTGCGGAAACTTATTTCCCGGGTCGTAAGCTGGTCAACGTCGTTGGTGAGCAGAATATCTTTATTCAAGCACGCATACAGGGTTTCCGTGAAAATGATGAAACGGGCGATACTCCTCTGATGGGTAATACCATTGGTGTGGTGGGGGCTCGTGCTTCCACGGGACCATTGAACTTCATTCAGCAAAATCTGCAAATTCAAAATGGTGAGTTCTTTATCACCTGGATGCTCAATCCCCTGTAAGAGGACTGGTTATGAAAATTTCAACAATCGCTTTAACATCTCTTCTTTGTTTTTCTTCCGCAGAGGCTGCGTTGGTCGCCGCTTCGCGCACGCAGTTTAGCAATGACACCTTGGTGAAATACCAATGGGCTTTGACGGCGGGTGATCAAAAGATTTTGCGCGACCAAACGGATATCCGCTCTCGTGAAGTGACGGCTCTCCCTGGTCGCAGCGCTGATGTGCAAGGCCGCGCTGATGGTTTTGCCAGTGTGATGAAGAAAGACATCGTGGTGGCTCTGTTAGACAGTGGTGTTGAAGTTCAGCACGCCGATCTTGCGAAGTCGCTTTATCACAATGATAAGGAATGCGTGAATGGAACTATTCCGTTTAAACCTTCTGCTGATAACGATGGCAACGGATACAAAGGGGATTGCATTGGTTGGAACTTCATGGCGGCCCCAGGGGCTAACAATGAAAACAATCCTGATGATGATCTTGGCCATGGCACTCACGTCGCAGGAGTTATCGCTGCTCAAATTGGCAATGGCTTGGGTGTTGCCGGCGTGGCAAGTCGTGTGCGCATTTTGCCATTGAAAGTGACGGGTGCTTCTGATGCGAATGCCAATGGTATTTCGGCAAGCACGGCTTTGACAGGCCGAGTGGTCAAGGCTCTTCGCTATGCGATCAATAAACACGTCGATGTGATCAATATCAGCATGGGGTGGCCGGCAGCTACTGATACTGCGGAATTGCGCCAAGTTTTTAACGAAGCTCAGCAGATGGGTATCTTCATCGTGGCAGCTGCGGGGAACAACAATAACAACAGCTTTAATTTTCCATGTTCATATCCTGGCGTTCTTTGTGTGGCCGCGTCTGGTATCGACAATACTTTGACGGGCTTTTCAAATTTCGGTGGGCAAGTCGACATCAGCGCGCCAGGTGAAGAGATCTTGAGCACTTATCCGAATGTTAAGACGCCATTGAATTTTTCAGTGAAGGGTTATGAAGTTTTAAGCGGTACCAGTCAGGCTACGCCTTTTGTGAGTGCGGCGGTCGCGGTTCTTAAAAGTGCTTATCCTGGAATCAGTGCAGATGAAATCAGAGCGCGCCTTTTTGCATCCACTCAAGAGCGTGAAACTGGCAAGTTCACTTTGTTTGGAAATTTGAAAATCTCCACGGCGTTGAATTTGCAACCACAAAGCGTGGTGGCACCAGAGTTTAAAGCTATTTCCAGAGTCTTGTTTAAAAATTCTGACGGTCGCGTGCAAGTTGACTTGCCGATAAAAAACTATTGGGCGCGTGCAGATCAAGTGACGGTTCAAATACAGTCCTTGTCTGCAAACTTTCAATTAAGCGATAGCACAAAGCAGACATTTTCTTTGGATCAAGGGGAAAGAAAGGTCCTTTCTTTATCCGGCGTTATTCAGAATATGTCAGCTTCTGGCACTGTTCGTTTGCGTGTAACTGTGCAAGCGGGCGGCGTCACAAAGACTTTCATTCATGAATTCGAGCTATCACGCAGCTTGCAAAACGACGGCAATGTGGTGCGTGTGCCGATGGCTATTTCCAGCGCGGTGAATTCAGCCGTTCTAAGAACCATTATGACGGTCAATGATGTGATTGGTGTGAATGAAGATCCTGACTACTATTTTACGGAAACGAAGGATAGCCAATTACAACTGTCTCTTTTGCAAATGAAGGATCGTCGCTATCAGCAAGCATCTGTGGCGCTGCCTGAGGGAACTCGCAATATCTTGAGTTTTATGAAGGCGCCGCTATCTGCGCAAGAGAGCGTCTATTGGCTTGGGACATTGGCATCTTCAGCTGATGGTAAAGCTAAAACGATGACTTACCAGGTATTGTCAGAAGACTTTCGCACACGTCGCGTGATTTCTTTTACTCCCGAGACAGTCGTCATGGATAAAGATGCAGTGACGAGTCTGCACTTTGCTTCGCAAGAAGGATCTTTGGTTCCAGTTTTTTCAACGGTAGGTAAAATCCCAAAGTCTGATATCAATCCGGATCCATTCCAGTTTGAAAACAACAGTCCACAACGACGTGTGTTTTATCTGAAACCAGTATTGGCGGGCAATCAATGGATCTATCAGACACGCAATTTTGATAACTATCAATTCCACAATGATTTGCGTGCTCAGCTAGGTTTGGATTTCCAGCAGGATTTGCGCTTTATCAATCTTTTGCCGCAATCGGTATATGACCTCGATCGTATTCGCATTCTTTACTCCTATGGCAGTCAGGATTTGCAAAAGTATGTGGTCGTTGAAACTCGTGGTGAGTGGTTGGATCAACACAAGTTTGTCGTCCAGCCGATGTCATTCACCTCAACGATGATGTCGAGCGGTGTCATGGCTCCTGTTACAGATTTGACGGATGGTGTAGCTGTCAAAAATGCCGCTTGGTCCTTCGGTGTTTTTTTGACACCTATTAAAG
>JAGIAF010000161.1:0-4340 GCA_017745015.1 Bdellovibrio sp.
GAAGTCCTTCTGGAGTTATGCGATTGGAGCTGTGAGAGATTGAGTTCACCGATAATTACAAAGGCAGAACACGAACAGAGATACTGACCAAAACTGAATTTCTTAATCTTTGTTCAACTGCCAGCAGCTTTTTAGCAAGTATGTTCCTCGGAGAAATCGAACTCCAATATCATATGTTAAAATAAAGAATATAGAACCCCAGCCTTCCGGGTTAAATTAGTTACACCTGGTTACACCTAAATTTGTACCTTAGTTGCACCAAGCGCTGTGTTTCATTGTGTTGTTTTGTGTTGCACGAATTTTTAAACGAAATTAAACGCGCAACGAGAGTCGTTAACGATTTCGGATACTTAGATTATTCAGGGATAAAAAGAGAAGAAAATTGGGGTGAGTAACGGGGCTTGAACCCGCGACACTCGGAATCACAATCCGATGCTCTACCAACTGAGCTATACCCACCACAAAGGAAGGTCTTTTATAGAACTTCCTTATTCAAAGTGCAAGATCAAAAAATTGTGAATTTTAATTTTCTCTAGGCCCGCGCCAAGATAATTAGTAATCACAAGGGGATACGGCCACCTGAGCACGGCAAGAAGTGCTGGCTTTCGCGGCATCTAGAGTGGTTTCCTCACTCCATTCCCCGTTTGCATTACAGCGTCGACGCTGACAGCTGACACCCGCTTTTTCAACCAAACAGGCTTTCTTTTCCGACTTAGGATTGCCAATACAAGTCCATGAGCAATCATTGAACTTACCGGAAGGCTTCACACAGATATTTCCGGCCTTTTTGGCCTCTTCGTGAGCCTTAGCGTGAGCTTCGCGATTGGCTTCGGCCTGCTTGCGCTTGACCTCAGCGTTTTCAAACAGGGCCATCTCTTTTTTAGAGATGTCTGTTACCGGAGTCAGGTTGCCACGGGGGATCTTTTTGCCCTTAAGGAGAACGTCATAAGCGATTTCTTTACCCTCTAAGAGCCCTTGAAAGCCGACTTGCTGGCCGGACTTAACTTGTGCGGACTCATCACCATTAAGGGCCGAGAACTCAATGGCTCCCTGAAAAACTTTAACCTCACCGTAGGCTTTGGCGGGGTTCATTTCAAAAATATAGTCCCCTGCTGGCGGAATAAACTCATAGAGGTCAGATCTTAGAACCGAGTTATAGGCAACTTTGTCTTTGGACTTTTGCTGCCAGCGGAGTTTTCCAGATTTCAAAATAATAACCGGCGCCTCGCCACCTTCCCAACTGATCGTTGGCAGAAGGACAGCACTGCCGGGCATAACGGAAAAGGTGCGCTCAGCATCAAGTTGAACTTTCACTAATCCTGTTTCCGAGGTTTCAAACAAAGCTTGCTCTTGAAGTGGTGCTTTAACTCTTAAAGGAGTTTTCTTGCCATCTTTTCCGGTCAAAGAAACAGATCCTTGAACTTCAGAAACCAAGGGATACTTTGGAGCCGCGCTAGCAACTCCACCAGCAAACAATACTAAAAGAAACACTTTAAGTTTTAGGGTTCTTTTTAACACGCTCAAGCTCCCAGAGTTTGGCAAATTTCAAAAAGATGGAATAGGCGGCGCTGACAGAGATAATAAATCCAGGCAGACCATCAAGAAAGCCACCTTTGAACAAATACGTTTCAACAAATTTAGTTGGCGGCTTTGTAAGCAGTTTGAAAAGAGAGAATCTCGTTCCTTTTTCATGAAGTTGGCACGCACCTAAAGTTGAATAGCGATCATTTGTCACAACTTGATCGCTGAGATCATCAAAGACCCAGTGATGGAGATCTTCCTGCAGTTTCAACTGTTTCTTCACTTCCACTTTTTCGTGTAAGGCTGCGGAATTCCAAGATGATTTATCTTTATTAAAAAGTCTCAACTGGTAATCAGGATACCAACCACCATGATTGATCCAACGCCCCAAATGGAAGGACCTCCGAGGAACCAAGTAGCCCGCCTCAGGATCAAGGGAACTAAACTTGCTCAATATTTCTTCAGCAAGCTTGGGACTCAACGCTTCGTCAGCATCGAGCGAGAGGATCCATGGATTCTTGGCTTGTTCAGCTGCAAAGGCTTTTTGCGGTCCAAAACCACGCCATTTTTCCTGAAACACGCGAGCTCCCGCCTTTTCAGCGAGTTCTACAGTGCGATCCGTCGAAAAACTATCTACCACCACAACATCGTCCGCAAAGGGTACGGAACGAATACAGCGCTCAATATGGTCTGCTTCATTCAAGGTGATAACAACAAGGGATATAGGAAGTTTCGTCACTCTTTTAGATTGGTGCTCGATCAAGATGTTGTCAAACGATTCGCGAATCGCTAACATTTTTTGAAGTGAAAGGTTTTACTCCATGAATTTTGCTAAATATCTCGTTTTAGGTCTCTTTTTAACTTCTACGGCCCATGCTTACCTGAGCATTGGCGAGTCTGGCGAAGTTCTTCCTTCAAATCTTTTTCAAGTGGGTGTGGAACCTCAGATTCTGACCAACAAAGATAGCGGCGCAAATTTCGACGTTTATTTCGATGCTCCCGTGAGTGATTCCACAAGCGCAAGATTCTTGATTGGCGGCGGCACGGTTGATTTCAATGCTTTCGCAAGTTTCAAATGGGTTCCGTTTCCAGATGTTGCAAATCAACCAGCAATGGGTTTACGCATGGGCGCAGGTGTTGCTCGCAATGAAGATGAAAACATTCTGCAACTTCAAGTGGCTCCGTTATTGAGCAAAAAATTCGACACGGAATACGGCATGAGCGTTCCTTATCTTGCACTTCCATTTACATTCTTGAACACTAAAGAAGAAAACTATGTTGCGACAAACTTAACAGTAGGTTCTGAATTCCATTATCACGAATGGAAAGATGTCGTTACATTGGGTGGCGAGATTGGTATCGATCTGAACAAGTCCTACACTTACATTTCAGTTTTCGCGACGTTCCCATTCGAGAGCAGCAAAGGATTCGGTAAATAATATGTTTGGATGGTTATTTAAGGACGAAGCCGGGACAGCCGCAGACCTTTACGTAGATTTGGGAACTGCGAATACGCTGATCGCAGGACGCGGCAAAGGGATCATCTTGAATGAACCCTCTTTGATTGCTTACCAACAAACAAGTCCGGGTCGCAAACGCGTTATCGCCGTGGGCACAGACGCAAAAGAAAAGCTTGCGAACAATCCCGGCAATATCTTCGCACAAAAGCCAATTCGTGATGGTGTTATCGCCGACTTCGAAACAACTGAAGTGATGTTGAAGCATTTCTTGAGTCAGCAAGGCGTTAAATCTGCTTACTCTCGCCCCCGCATTGTCGTGTCTCTACCTTACGGAGTGACTGAAGTTGAGAAAAAAGCTGTTATCGAGTCTTGCAAGGCAGCTGGTGCAAAAGAAGTCTTTTTGATCGACGAACCTATGGCCGCTGCTATTGGCTCTGGTTTAAATGTGAAGTCTGCGGAAGGCAGCATGATCATCGATATGGGCGGCGGCACGACTGAAGTTGCCGTAATTGCTCTTGCTGATATCGTTTATTGCGAAGCAGCTCGCGTCGGTGGCCACAAAATTGATGACGCCATCATTGATTATTTCAAGCGCTATAAAAAGCTGATTATCAACGACTCTACTGCGGAGTATTTGAAAGTCACTATCGGCACAGCCGTTCCTAAAAAAGACATCCGCACTGCCACAATCACGGGCCGCGATGCTGATACAGGCATGAATAGAACTTTGGACGTGAGCTCTGAAGACGTGGGTCTTGCGATGAACTCTTGCATTCAAGAAGTCATCAACGCGGTTCACAAAGCCCTTGAACATACGCCCCCGGAACTTGTATCTGACATCATTGAGCGCGGAGTTGTTTTGGCTGGTGGCGGCGCCTTGATTCGCGATTTTGATTTGCGTATTCAAAATGAAGTGCGTTTGCCGGTTCGCGTAGCAGAAGATCCATTGATTGCGATCGCTCGCGGTGGCGAAGCCGTACTGAGCGATCCGGATTTACTAGATAAAATTCAACTCGAAGTCTAATTAAGAGGGGTCGTTTTCGGCCCCTTTTTCATATCATCTCTGAGCATTGTCAGAAGTCTTTTCGAAACAGCTCCTTGCCTTCCATCCGCAATTTTCTGTCCCTCATAAGAGGTCACAGGCAGCACATCCAGAGTTGTTCCAATCATCATGACTTCCCGAGCGGCAAGAATATCTGCTTCAGAGATATTGCGTTCTTCGATTCCGTTTAACAGCCCCTCTTTCACGAGCGACTCTGCCAAAGAGAAGACTCGCATCATTGTTGTACCTTTAAGAATTTGCTTTAAAAATGGTCTGGTCAGAATTCCGTTCTTATCGATCATCACAATATTTTCAGT
>JAGIAF010000161.1:4350-8051 GCA_017745015.1 Bdellovibrio sp.
AAGTAGGAAACCTTGTGCATCAACGCCGATGGTAAAATCTAAATTGCGATCTACACTTTCTTTTTTCATCAAAACATTCGGGAGATAATTGCAGGTTTTGATCTTTGCTAGCCATGGTTCTTTCGGCGGGACCGCACTTCTCCCGATCTTAACTCCTTCTGCATATTTTTCGTCAGAAAGTGTTTTTAGTGACGTCACAACTAAATACATTTGTGAACTCACAGAATCGTAAGGATTGGTTGTGAATCCCCCCGGACCACGAGAGATATAAAGTCGCAAAAGAGAGTCTTGAACACCGGCTGCACGAGTTGTTTCCAGAATGATCTTTTTCATTTCATCTAGACTCATTGGCAATACCAATCCGATTTCTTTTGCAGAGGACTCCAAGCGCGTCAAATGGTCGTCGAGCAAATAGATCATTCCCGCCACTGACTTAATGGCTTCAAAGACACCGTCCCCACGATGCACAAGATGATCATCAATGGGAACCAACATCATCCCCGGCTCTTTCAGAATACCTCCCCACCATGTACTGTACATCGCAAGATAACTGCTTTGTGCGGGATAAGATTTTTGCATGAGCTTTTCGCGAACTTGTTCTGGCGTGAGGACTGCAACTGACATACTGAAATGACTCCTATAAAAACCCTACTCTGGGTGTTCCTTCCTGTAAACCTGCGAGCCTTATTTTCGCCTTTTAAGTTGACCTCTCTCGATGGAGGTCCTGACAATAAGATATCACTATCAGGGAGGATGAAAATGTTGATTCGTTTGGCTCTTATTCTTGCTGCTTTAAACTTTACTGCTTGCTCTCATTTTCAAAGACGATCTACGAATCCAGAGCCCAACGTCACGTTAAAAGATGTGCAAGAAGCGCAATCGGCCATGCCTGACTCAAAAGGCGATGCAGATGCACAAGCAAAAGCTCAAGAGATGCGCGAGGCCGTTGCGGCCGCGGCTCAACATATTCAAGAAACTCACGGCAAAGAAACTCGCAAAGCGGGCCCTGTTCCTTCTGAAAAATCTTTGGGATGGCTTAAAAATGGAAACACCCGCTACACAACGGGACACCTTCGTTCAGATGGAGCAAGCTCATCAGATCGAGCCCGCCTAACCCGAGGACAAAAGCCGCATGCGATTATTCTTTCCTGCAGCGACTCCCGCGTTCCTCCTGAGGTCGTATTTGATCAAAAATTAGGCGAGATCTATGTGGTTCGCACTTTGGGTGAAGCCCTCGATAACAACGTCATCGCAAGTATTGAGTACGGGGTTCAACAATTAGGCTCAAATCTGATTGTCGTCATGGGTCATGAGGCCTGTGGCGCAGTAAAAGCTACTTTATCTGCCCTTCAAGGCGGCGAAACAGACAGGAGTTCTGCATGGAACGCCCTTATCGCCGATCTAAAGCCTCGTCTTCAGCAATTTGCGAATACTCCTCAATCTCCGGCAGCTATTGACGAGTCCTGGGCCAATGTGAGTGGCGTGTCTCACGATCTCTTAGAACGTTCGCAAATCTTGCGTGACGCTGTGGCCTCTGGTGAGGTAAAAATTGTCAGAGCCATGTACCATATGGAATCTGGTAAAGTTGAATGGCAATAATCGACGGAGTAATGCACTGATGAGTTCCCCACGTAAAATTTTGATGACCTGCGCACTTCCCTACGCCAACGGCTATATTCATTTGGGCCACTTGGTGGAATATCTTCAAGCGGACTTTTGGGCGCGCTTTCAAAGCATGCGTGGCAACGAATGCATTTACATCTGCGCGGATGATACTCATGGCACACCGATCATGGTTAAAGCTCGTGAACTTGGTATCACTCCGGAACAATTGATCGCGCAAAGCTTTAAAGAGCACACGGCGGACTTTGCTGATTTCCAAATTGAGTTTTCTCACTATGGCTCGACAAACTCCCCAGAGAACAAATCTTTGATTGAGTTCTTCTATCAGAAAATGGTGGAAGGCGGTCACACGCGCACGCAAGCGATCAAACAGCTTTACTGCAATCACGATAAAATGTTTTTGCCAGATCGCTTTGTTAAAGGAACTTGTCCTAAGTGTGGTTCGAAAGACCAATACGGCGATTCTTGTGATGTGTGCGGCTCGACGTACTCTCCGAGCGATATGAAGGACGTTCAGTGTTCAATGTGCGGATCAACTCCGGTGTTGAAGGATTCTGAAAGTATTTTCTTTAAACTTAATGACTTTAAAAAATATCTTGAAGAGTGGATCCCTCAACATTGCGCTCCTGAAGTTTCTAAAAAGATGCTGGAGTGGTTCAACGAAGATCTTCATGACTTGGATATCTCTCGTGATGAGCCTTACTTCGGCTTCCCGATCCCAGGTACGAACGGTAAAAAGTTCTTCTATGTTTGGGTTGATGCGCCAATGGGATATATGTCAGCCACTGAACAATGGGCGAAGGCTCGCGGCAAAACATTGAAAGATATCTGGCAAGATCCAAACCGCGAAGTTTACCACTTTATCGGTAAAGACATTGCACGCTTCCATACAATCTTCTGGCCTGCTTTCTTGAAAGCGGCAGAGTTCCGTTCTCCTGACCAAGTATTCGTACACGGTCACTTGATGGTGAATGGCGAGAAGATGTCGAAATCTAAAGGAACATTCATTGCGGCTCGTACCTATTTGAATCATTTGAACCCTGAGCATCTTCGTTATTACTACTCTACTAAGTTGAGCTCATCAGTTGATGATATCGATTTGAATTTGGAAGATTTCGTGAATCGCGTGAACTCGGAGCTTGTGGGTAAGATCACAAACTTGGGTTCTCGTGGTGGCCAGATGTTGAAAAAGAAAATGGACGGCGTGATGAGCACCCCGGATGCTGAAGGTCAGAAATTGATCTCTCATGCGCAAGGTAAGGCTGATGTGATCGCTGAACATTATGAAAATCGTGATTTCGCAAAAGCGCTGACTGAGATTCGCTCGTTGGCAGATGATGCGAATAAGTATTTCGACGAAAAAGCTCCTTGGAAAACATTGGAAGCGGATGCTGTTGGAACTAAGCAGGTTATCACAACTACTTTGAATATTTTCAGAATGCTTGCGATCTACTTGAAACCGGTTCTTCCACACTACACGGCTAAAGTGGCAGCCCTTCTTGGGGAAAAAGACTATATGTGGTCTGATCTAAATACGGTTCTTACGAATCGTTCGATCAACGACTACGAGCACCTTGCGACTCGTGTCGAGGGCGACAAGGTTAAAGCGATGGTTGAGGAAAGCCGTCAGATCAACGAAGCCATCCAAGCTGCAAAAAAAGCAACATCAACCGCTCCAACAAAAGCTGCCGTAGATACCAAGGCGGACAAGTCCGCCGAAGCCTTGGCGAAGGAGGAAATTGAATTTGCCGACTTTGAAAAAGTTGAATTGCGTATCGGCCAAGTGGTTGAAGCAGAAGAGATCAAAGAAGCTGATAAACTTCTTCGCTTGAAAGTGGATATTGGTAACGGCGAAATTCGTCAGATTATCGCGGGTATCAAATCGGCTTACAGCCCAGAGAAGCTTTTGGGTCGCAAACTTTTGGTTTGCGTGAATTTGAAGCCTCGTAAGATGAAGTTCGGTATGTCTGAAGGCATGGTCTTGGCAGCGGGCAGCGGTGGCTCTGATTTATTCGTCCTTTCAGCTGACGAAGGTGCGCAAGTCGGCCAACGAGTTAAATAATGAACTTGTCTTTACA
>JAGIAF010000162.1 GCA_017745015.1 Bdellovibrio sp.
ATTCAGATGTTCCCGCTGTCGCAACCGGAAGATTTGGGAAAGTAAAGAGACTTACTTAGTTGTATTTCTCTAAGAAGCGGAAGTAGTGATTTTCAAGAGTATCGATTTCCATCTTTTCATCGTGGGAATCGCGTACATCCGGCAGAGTGAGTTTGATCTTCCCGCCAACGGACTTGTATTCCAAAAACTTGGTGAAGAGCACTTGAGTCTCTTCACCTGAAGTTTCATTATAATAGGGTACAAAGAAGCTTTCAATTTCGGCTTTCGCCGGCAAAAAGCCGTCAACTAAGTTTAACTGATTTACGAAGACGCGCGGGCAGTGGAACAAGCGCAAGCGCTGACATTCGATACTGTAAATCCAAGAGTGGAAATTACGAATCCCCAGGGAGTTGATTGACTTTAAGTCTTTCAAATCCAAATTCAAGTCAAACTGAGGGTTTACCTCAACGCCATCCAATGACGACGAGTACTCATTTAAACTTCCGCGAAGGGAGATTGTGGTAGTTTTATCCGCAACTGCAAATGAAAGCTGTAAAGGCATCGCTATTCCACAATCACTTTCGGAGTCGGCAGAGGCTTCTTCTCCACTTTCATGGGAGCATCTGGATTTGCCAGCGTTGCTTTGATTCGATTGGAGATATCTTGTTTGAATTGAAGATATTGGATCGTGCGATCTAAACCCAAGAGCGGCTTCAACTTTTCAAGTTCTTCTTCGCTTACTTTGTTGTAGGCGATCAGATTCTTTTTGTAGGAGTTGAACTCGTCATTCTTTTTTGCAGTTGTTGCGGCTTGACCCATTTTAGTTACGCCTTCTTGCAGGGCCTTGTTCAGATCGGCTTTTTTCTTATTCAGAGTTTTTACGATTTCAGTGAATTTCTTTTCTTCAGTGGAGGAGAGTTTTAATTCATCACTCATTTTCCAAATGAACAGCTCCTCGAGCTGGTTTCGCTTTTCATTGCTTTGAGCGAAAACAGCCAGGGGCTGCAATAGGAAGTTAAGAGTCAAAATGAATACTGAAATTTTCCAGCGCACGTCGTTCACCCGTCGGGTGATTAGTGTGCACTATCACCCGTGATTTTGAGTTTTGCTATTCTGAAATTTTCAGACGATTCGCTGGCTACGTCCACTAAAAAGTCAGATTCTGTTTGAGAGCTGATTAAAGTCTGGGAGATCTCGTCAGGAGACAAAAGAGCTTCCATAACAATTCGTTCACGACCATCGCTAGCTAGGCCCGCGCGTTGCATTCCTTCATTTACTTTTGCTAAATGTGGAATCATAAAAGTGGACATCAATAGAACTGACATCACGCCACCGACTGGGTAAAGCCAACCTCTCCAGTGTGCGCGGAGAATATTCCGGGGACGCATCATCACCGGCGCTGGAGCAATTTCAACTTGCTCGACCTCAGCCATGATTTTGTCATGAAGCTTGTTAAAAAAGTCTTCATTCATCGGAAGCTCAAGGTCGTCATTCTCCTTGAGCCCTTTACGGACATTATCTAAACGATTCATCGAATCCATGCGATCCATCCAAATTTACCCTTCCGCTTCCGCATAACGAGTACACATTTCAGTGAAGAAGCCACCAACTTCTTCAGTCCAGTTTTTGAGGTCCTCTTGTTCCTCAAAAGTTTGGCGCAACTTCATCAAGGCATGGCGGTAGTTTGCCTTGGCCGTGTCATATGGACATTCCATGATGTCGGCAATTTCGTTAAAGCTTAAATCTTCGTAAACACGTAGAACCAATGCTGTCTTCTGCTTCAGTGGCAGCTTGTTCACTTCTTTTTGAAGAATGTCCGCCACCGCCCCGTGAACCAGAGTGTTTTCAGCCTCCGCTTCTACTGCAAGATGCACGTCTTCGTGATCAACAGTTTCGCGCTTGAATTCGCGAAGCTTGTTGCGAGCCGTGTTCACAGCAATCTGGAACAACCAGCTCTTGAACGAAGCGCGACCTTCAAAGGAATTCAGTTTCTCGTAAGCTTTGATGAAAGCTTCCTGAGTAACGTCCTCTGCGGCGTCCATGTCCTTCACAAATCTCAAACTCAATCGCAGCACACTTCTCTGATGTCGTTTCACGAGTTCGGAGAAAGAGCGTCTGTCTCCTGACTTAACTCTTTCTACAAGTTCAAGATCTGATAGTACTAAGAGATCTTTCTGCATATATGACTCGCTTCTGTATAAATTCGGTTAACTTACTGAATTTTTTTCCCTGAAGAGCCATTCTGCCCCCCTCAACACCCCGTAAATTCGTCCCCCAAACCGCGGTGCCTACGCTCTTACACTAGAGCAACGATGATGCCAAAATGTGCGAAGTCAAAGTGGCACTAAATATATGAAAACATTTAGGAATTACGCTTTTTGTTATACTATGTATAAGAGATTCTTATGGAGCGAAGCGGCCAGCCAAGTGTTGCCGCTGCGGCTGCTTACTCGGACAGTCCTCGCTCTTTTTGGTTCGCCGGCTTCGTGGTGGATTTGGGTTCGATGTTGTTGCTGGTATGTCTATATATATTGGATTTTCTGCGGAACTCGACGCATCCGTAGCGGCAACACTTGGCTGGCCTTAGTTCATCGGTATCTATTTTTCTAGAATAACAGCTCGGTGGCATTTTGGCGTTTTCATTTCATTTAGCTCATGCCCCTCAGACGTTAACGGGCTGGCCTTCGGCGCCGCCGTTTGGGGGCGGGGAGTCGCAGAAAAGGTGCCAGGTTCTTTTTCGGAAAAAGTGCCTGCTTTGTTTTCGCTAAAAGAAGCAGGCACCTATTTGATTAGGTCTTTGAGTTTTTGTTCTGGGTTTTCGGCGGTTTCTAGGGCTTTGCATTTTTCGATGAAGATGCTGAAGTCTTTGTTGCTTTGTTGGTAAAGCGTTTCGAAGTCGTTTAGGTCTTGCATGTAGGTTTTGTAGACCAGGAGTCTGGCGTTGTTGAGTTGTGCGCTGGTGAACTTGTCGTAGTTCTTTGTGTGCATCTTTGGAAGAACTGTTGTTTTGAATTTTTCTTGGATTTCTTTGATACGGTCTTTGCGTTTTTCTTCGGCGCGTTCGTTGACCGGTAAATTTTTATACCAGGCAGAGAGATCTTTTAGTTCTGCGGAGATGAATTCCGAGAAGATCTTGTCGTCTTCGTTATCTTTTTTAATTTGCGCTAAAGTTGGGGAGTTTTCTCCCTCCGTTTTTAAGTAATATTGTTCGGCGCCTTTGTTGCCTAGGAACATCGCCAGGCGTTCGTTGAAGTCTGCGGCGTGTTTGATGTACAGAGTGGCGTGAACCGTCTCGTGGATGATGGTGTTGACCAGGTCGTAGTCTTTATAACGCATCATCGAACTTAGCAGAGGATCCTTGAACCAACCCAATGTTGAATAGGCGGAGACTCCGCGCATATAAGTGTCGAGATTTTCTTTTTGAAGTTCTTTTTCTTCTTCTTTGGCGTCAGCTTCGTTGAAATAACCTTTGTAGGGCATTGTTCCTACGAATGGGTAGGACCACTGATAGTGCTTTAATTCCCACTTGTACGCCGCACTCACTACGTAAGTTACGTAGGGGCGATCTAACTTCACGTAGGATGTGTAGTTCTCAGTGGGTTTCAGATGCAGATCTTTTTCTGCGAACTCACGAGCTTTCTGTGCGAGTTCTAATTTCTTTTTTTCTTCTGCAGTAAGTTTTGGATCCTTCAAAGCTTCGTCAATAGGCACGCGGCTGTTGAGGAGTTTCATCTGATTGTAGGCGGAGCTCGTGTAGTAGCTGACTTGGCAGCCACCAACCAGGAGCGGGAAAAGAATCAAAGCATATTTTAGAGAACCCAAGTCAGACCTGCGCGAATTGCGGAGTCGTTGGTTTTAGAGTCACCACTGATGGGAGTTTCCCAAGCATCGTAACTGAATTTCAAGCCAAATTGCTCAGTCAGTGCGATCTTCAAGCCCACACCGTAACTTGGTGCCACAGCAGTTTCTGGATCGTTGGAGTAAGAGTCTTGGTTTTCAATTTTAATTGTTTGCTTACGGCTGATTTGCGCCATGCCACCTTTAATGTATGGTTGGAAGAGCGCCTTTTTTTCTGCCAATATCAAAATCAAATCGGCACCTAGGATTTGGGATTTTTGAATGGTCGTGCGTTTTGGGTCCCCGGCAAATGCTTTAGAGACCACTACGGCTTGCGCATCAGTGTAACTCAACTCAAGAGCAATGCGCTCCCAGAAGTAAAGCGACAGCGAGCCCGTGATGGATTCTGTTTCATTGTAGTTGTTGGAATCGTAAGTCTGAGTCTTGTGACCGTATTGAGCGCCAATTTCTGTATAAACGGCATGTGCTGAAAATGAAAAAACGGTCATCACGAACAAGGTAGCAGCATATAAAAATCTATTCATATTCTTCTGATATTACCAAGGCTTAGTGGTGAGTGACATGAATTCCGGCACCCTCTGGACTAAAGGAAGCAATACTTCTACTATAGTCCTATGACAGAGAAAAAACTGAAATGCGGTCTGCCACAAGATGAAGCTGAACTAAAAAAGATTCTGACGCCTGAACAATTCAGAATCATGGTCGAGAACGGAACGGAAGCTCCTTTCCGCAATGCCTATTGGGATAATCACGAGCCAGGAATTTACGTGGATGCGATTTCCGGAGTGCCGTTGTTCTCCAGCGAAGACAAGTTTGATTCGGGTTCGGGATGGCCAAGTTTCACCAAACCCATCAAGGCTGAAGCTATCGAAGAATTGCCGGACTATTCTCACGGGATGGTTCGTGTCGAAATTCGCGCGAAAGATTCCAATTCTCATTTGGGTCATGTGTTTGATGACGGTCCTGGACCAACAGGTCTGCGCTACTGCATCAATTCTGCGTCGTTAAGATTCATTCCAAGAAAGTAGTTAGTTTCGGTTCACCATGGTCGGTGGAGCGTAGTTCACGGTGAATGTAAATTTCAGATGAATGTAGCCGTCGTCTTGAACCATCTCTTGCGGAGGATTGGGGAAGACGCGGGCTTCTCTGAAGGCATTGACTGCGGCAGCATCGAAAGCCTGAATGCCTGACTCTTTCATGATCAAAGCTTTTTGTAAAAAGCCGCGACGATCCAATAAGAACTCCACTTGCGTGTTCCAGTTTTTATTGCTTGCCGTTGTTGCCGTTGCGGGATCGAAGTTGTTGATGGCTTGCTGCACGCGGGATTCCCAGCGATAGCGAACCATTTCTTCAATGCGCGCATAAAACGTATAGAACAAGTAACGATCTGTATTCAAGGCTGTGAAAGAACCGATCTTCACATCCGTCGGCAAAGCTTCGCCCACAGTGGATTGGCCTTGGTTCAGGCGATTCATTTCGGCTAATTCTTTGGAGATATCGACATTGCGATAACCGTCTTTATCGGGCGGATTGTTCTCTTTGTTCTCTTGAGCCGTCTTTGCTTGTTGTGGTTTTGGTTTTGTCGCCTTCGGCAAAGTCGAAGTGTTTGAGCGATTTTCCGTCATGCCGTTCAAAGCCGATTGCATCTCTTGCTTCACACGTTGAGTTTTCTCAGAAAGGAAGCGCGCCATCGTTTCATCTTCAGGAACCTGCATCTTGTCTGGCAATAAAGCTTGGCGAACGATCTGCTTTTCGTTTTTAGCAGCGGATTTTTTAGCGGGAATTGCGGGAGCTTCTTGGATTGAAACTTCAATGGTTTCTGGTTTTCTATTTTCGAAGATCGGAGCCAAATAAATCACCCCCGTCAACACCAGGATGTGCAACAGGGCGCTTAAAGCGATACCAGCGATTAGAAAGGCTCGAACTCTTCTCATCGTCTCATTTTAAGCCGGAACTGGACCTAAGTGCAAGATGGCTAAAGTTGAAACAGATTCTTCCGATAAGAAATAACAGCTTAAAGGGGGGAAAATGGGGAAAGTTCTCGATATTACGACACGTCTAAAGGCTCAAGATTCTTTGGAAATTGGCCACAAAGGCAGCAGAGGTGAAGTCCTTGATATGACTGAGGCACGTCAAGAGATGATCAGCCGCGATCGTCGTAATGTGAAGCGCACCATTTTGACTGAGTTCGTCGGAGCATTCGTTGTTCTTCCAGAGCAAGGCCTTATGAAAGTGGCTTTGTACGATATCTCTGAAAACGGTTTGGCGTTCGATTTGGATTTGACCGAAGGTTCATTCCAACAGGGTGAGGAAGTCGCGATGCGCGTTTACCTTAACCACTCTACTTATTTCCCATTCACTATCAAAGTTTCCAATGGTCGCGTGATCGAAGATGAAGGCGTGGTTCGCCATGGTGCTAACTTTGTAAAAGGCACTATGAACGATGTTGCGCTCCATCATTTTGTGAAGTTCATTGAAAACGTGAGTGCGAGCCTTAAAACAGACTCCGGCGACGTCCTCGTGTCACACATTTCGTAATTTCCGTTTCGTAGACCTTTTCCGTAGACTTTAGTCGTGGGATTTGTTGCAATTTAGCTGTGGGAACACTGCAGCCGGATGCTGCAAATCCCATGTTCTTTTTGGACTCTAACTACGGAGGGTTGTCCTTGAGCAAAGCTAAGCGCAGAAAAATAGTTATCGATACGAACGTGATCCTTTTCGACTCGCAAGCTATCTTGCGTTTCGGTGAAGCAGACGTTCACATTCCTATCTCCGTAATCGAAGAAGTAGATAAATTCAAAAGAGACCAAGGTGAGAACGGTCGAAATGCTCGTCAGTTCAGCCGCTTTATTGACGTCCTTCGCGCTAAGGGCTCTCTAGCAAGTGGTGTGCAAATTGATAACTCTGAGACGATGGTTTACATCAATACCGATTTGATGTTGGCTGGTATGCCATCTGAGTTGGATCACCAAAAAGCGGACAACCGTATTTTGAATACGGCGTTGGCTCTTCAAAAACAACATCCACGCTATAAAGTTGAATTGATCACGAAAGACATCAATCTTCGTATCAAAGCCGACGTTTACGGCGTTATTGCCAATGACTACGATGCGAATGATGTCAACCGCGACGACCTTTACGAAGGTTATCAAGAGATCATGGTCACTCCGAGCCAGATCGATTCTTTCTATAAAGAAAAACGTTTTGAAACCGACGTAAAACTTTACGGCAACCAATACGTGATCATGAAAGATTCTTCGAATCCAAATCACTCAGCAATCGGTCGTTACAGCTTGGCCGAAAAAGCTATCGTGCCTTTGATGCAAGCTGCGGATTCTATCTGGGGTATTCATGCTCGTAACGTTGAACAAGCTTTCGCCCTGGATTGCTTGTTGAACGATGAAATAATGTTTGTTTCTTTGGTGGGTAAAGCGGGTACGGGTAAAACTTTGATGGCGATTGCAGCGGGTCTTCATAAAACCCTTGATCAAGGCCAATTCCAAAGATTGCTAGTTTCTCGTCCAATCTTCCCAATGGGTCGCGATATTGGTTATCTGCCAGGAGATATCGAGCAAAAGCTAAATCCTTGGATGCAGCCAATTTTCGATAACGTAGAGTTTCTGATGGGTGCGGACAAAAAAGCAGCGGGTCGTGCTCAGGAATTAATCAATCAAGGCATGTTGAACATTGAGCCGTTGACTTACATTCGCGGTCGCAGCATTCCGAAGCAATACCTGATCGTCGACGAAGCTCAAAACTTGACTCCGCACGAGATCAAGACAATTGTAACCCGTGCCGGACGCGGAACGAAAGTCGTTCTGACTGGTGACGTTTACCAAATTGATAACCCTTACGTAGATTCAGCGAACAGCGGTCTGACGTACGCGGTTGAAAGATTTAAAGGGCAAGCGATTGCAGCTCACGTAACACTCACGAAGGGTGAGCGTTCAGAGCTTGCTGAGCTCGCAGCGAATATTCTGTAGGAGTTAGAGATGTCAGATATTGATGTAGGTTTTACGAAATCCACGAGCGTTAAAGTCACAGACAAAATGGTTCACCAATTTGCTGAACTTTCTGGAGATCATAATCCTATTCATTTGGACGACACCTATGCGGCGAAGACTCGTTTCGGTCGCCGCATTGCCCACGGTATGATTTCAGGAGCTCTGATTTCCAGAGCTCTTGTTGAGTGCATCGGTTCTGGTGGTATC
>JAGIAF010000163.1:0-3533 GCA_017745015.1 Bdellovibrio sp.
AGACAGAAAGAGAGTAGCGTGCCGTTGGAAACTTTTTACCTACGGCCACCGGGAACTCGATGGTTCCTTTTCGTATAAAAGAGGTATGGGCATCCACCAGGTCACCTGTGGAATCAAGCTCCAGCGGCACTTTGATGTCTCCTGCTTCAGGAGTAAAGCCACGGGCGACAGCCCAATAAGTTTTCTTCGGGGAGCGTTCTGCAAACATTTTGCAAAGCACACTGGCAGACGCAGAAGAGAGGGCAAACAGCAAAACGCCACTGGTGGCAGCATCTAAACGATGAACTGGAAATACGTGCTGCTTCATCATATTGCGCACCAGATACAGACAAATACGATCCCGAGGGATCTTGTATTGTGAATCCTCGGGGGGATGCACATGAAAGCCCGAGGGCTTATCAATGGCGACAAAATATTCATCTCTATAGAGTACATTCATGAGTGCTATGAAACTAATCGAGGCCCGGTCTTAAGGTCAAGGCTCTCTATGTACGTTTACAAAGACTCCCAAAAAAATGGAAATGCCTGATGCTCTAGAGGATTCTATTTGAGGAGGCTGTCATGAAGAGCAAGAGAGTCTTATTCGTTTTGACCAACACAGAGCGCTTAGGAGATTCCGGTCATAAAACCGGAGCCTTTCTTTCGGAAATCACTCACCCCTATGAAGAAATCAGCAATGCAGGTTATGAGATTGATATGGTAAGTCCCCTGGGCGGCGAAGTTCCTTTGGATGGCGTTAAAATGGACGATCCCATCAATGCGACCTGGATGAACGATGAAGACTTTTTGGAAAAACTTGAGAAGACTCTGAAGCCGGAACAGATCAACGCTCATGATTACTGTGCGATCTATTTTGCCGGTGGGCATGGAGCGATGTTTGATCTTCCTGGCAACCGTTCCTTGCAACATATCACGGCCGAGATTTGGGAGAACGATGGCGTTGTCGCCGCCGTTTGCCATGGCTCTGCGGGATTGGTGAACGTCAAACTTTCCGATGGAAGCTTTCTTGTCGCCGGTCATGAAGTTTCAAGCTTCACCAATGCGGAAGAAGAAGCTGTGGGTATGGAAAACGTCGTGCCCTTTCTGTTGCAATCAAGACTGCAAGAGCGCGGTGGCCTGCACACCGAAAGTTCTAAATTTGCTCCGCACATCGTGCGCAGTGGTCGTTTGGTGACAGGACAGAATCCAGCTTCTGCAGCAGGTGTTGGGCAAGCTATTGTGGAGGTCTTGGAGTTCCTTAATGAAGGTCGTATTCTGCCCGAACAGAACTGGTGTGAGTGGCACGCGCAACCTAGCGCTCATTGAAATATTTCTTTAAGACATTTTCAGTGGGTTCTTTGCCAAGGGGCGAGAATCCACCGTTAATATATAAATCTGAATCATCATCCATCAATACTTGCCAGATCCCCACACTGACCATCCATGGACTTCGCGGAGTCCACAGCGACAGCAGCATCGCATCCCAGGCCGCTGCTTGGTGCATATAGTTGATCGGGGCCTCATCGCCTTCATAGAGATAAGGTGAGACAAAACATTTATCGACACTGCGATAGCCAACTTCTTGAACTGCCAAAGATTTGTCGGCGGTTATAAGGTTGTTGATCTGATCTCTGGAGCCTTCAAGATAGCTCGCATACTGCAAGCTGAAGGAGGAAAGAACCTCCACCAGTTTTTGATAGTCCTCGGGATATTTCGCATTCGCAGACCCCAAAGAGCGATAGTAATCGAGACCGATAAAATCCAGGGCCTGCCAGAATTTACGCAAATTGGTTTGGTGTTTGGTTTCTTGCAGAGTCTTAGGTACAAAGGTGAGGTCGTGGCGCCATTGTTCAAACTCGCCACCCCACGTGCGAATGCCATCTTCTAGAACATATTGGTCAGTGAAGTTGACGCCATAGGTGATCTTCACTTTCGGTCCTAAGACTGTGCGGGCTTTTTGCACGAAATCCACCCAGAGCTCGGGGTAGCCAAAGCGCCAAAAGCTCGAGCGACTGCCAAGGCCCGAAGTCAGGGAGTGCATCTCGGCGCCTATGGAGTACCACACAGCTCCGGCTTCTCCTGCGATGCGCATGTAGCGTTCGTGATACTTATAGAAACTTTCAAACCAAGCGGGGACATCAGTAGGGCGAATCACTCCGTGCCACCAAATATATCCATGCTGATCGACGTAAGGAAATTCTCCATGAGGTCCCACGACTAGCAGGATGGGGCGAAAGGCGACTTGCAATCCAATGCTGCGCGAATATCGAATCATATCTTTTAGAAGTCTTTCTTCTTCAGGACGATCGACCTCGGCGACGACGGAATTGACCTCAGTGGTGGTGCCTCCCACCATCAAGGCTCGGAAATTTAAAATCACCGTATCAATACCCAGAGCTTTGATTTTTCCTAAGAGTCGTCTGACACGGTTGCCTTGCTCTGTATTGTCGACCCGAAAGCCCTGAGGCCAGTAGGTGATGATGTTGACGGCAGCCTCCCGCGATGGAGCGCTCAAGCCGGGGAGAGAGACCGAGAGAATAAAAATAATTTGAATTAAAATTCTCATGATCCCATTGTTTAGGCTCTGGCAGCGAATTTCAACCAGAGTCCCGACACTGGATCATCTGTCGTTGGTACTGAACGTGACCTTAAGCCTATGGCTGTTTGGCGCTAAGAATGGCGCTGAACTTGACGTTCATCTCGGTCGTGTCGCCAATCTTAAGAGTTTTAAAGGTGGCAAGCTGCGTTTTAGAGAGTTGCTTCTTATCGAGGGAATAGATGTTTTTGCCATCAAAGATTTCCACGGTACTGGATGAGAAACTGCGGTACTTACCTTTAAGAGTGATGGAGCCATCAGCCCAAGCAGACGAGACTGTCATGAGAGCAGCGAATAGAAAAGCGATTGAGTTTTTCATTATTTCACCGCCGATGTGACGCCAGCTTTTTGTGGCTCAGTGGGGCTGAGTGAGCGAGATCCATAGTTGTACATTACATTCTTTTGGCAACGGCTTGGACTCGGGCACTGAGCATCGCTGATCTGACCATTTGAATCCACGGCGCCGCGGCCTTTGCAAATTAAAATGGAGGCTTTTAATTCACCACTCATCAACCCTGCTTGCATGTCACTAAAGGAAAGGTCTTTAGAAGGTTCGGCGGGGGCGTCATCCGGAACCACTTTGCAGCCCGCCTGATAAGCACAGACAATTTCCTTAAGACCATCTTCGCTTTTTGAGTTATTGTCGCCGATTTTAGTTTTATCGGATGTTTTATTTTTGCCACTTTGCTGTATACACGCAGCACTTGAGTATTCGTAGGCTTGAACCGGCATGTTCGGCGCCGAGTAGCAATGAAATTTCGGTGTGGCAAAGCTAAGACTTGGAACGACTAATAGGAGTAATGAATAAGTTCTCATATTAGAATTGTTTCAAAAATTTTCTTTCTTAGAAATATGGTGGAACTAAAACTGGACGTTTTTTCAGATCCTTCGTTATTCAAGTTACTTCGTACACACTTAGTTGTCGCTCTAATGTTTTGCAGATACCTGTATAAGAATG
>JAGIAF010000163.1:3543-7935 GCA_017745015.1 Bdellovibrio sp.
GGCTTTCAGTGCTGAGTTTCGTGATTCGAGAATCCTCTGGAAACTGTTTTTCCAAAACCTCCAGATCATGGACATGGCCCATTTCTTTTTGCAACTCAGCGACGGGATGGGGAATTCCCAAAAGAGTAAGGCGGTAATTCATTTTCTTCACTGCCAGACGCAGTTGGTGAAATACCGCTTTTTCAGTGGGAATTTTTTTTGGCAACACATCAAAGTGAGCCTGTAGAAATAAAATGGCCGTATCCATTTCAATAATAGGAAATGAGCGAATTTCTTTAACAAACACATCGACTTCTTTGATAAGTGCTTTGATAAATTTCTTGCGAAGTTCTTGGTGAAGATTCTTGTGATGTTGCGTTTGTTTTTTCCGTATGTGCTTGAGAGGCAGGTTCATGGCTTTTGCATCTTTCAAAAGCACATCCCATTTTCGACTAGGACCAAGGGCGGTGCTCAGTTTTTTCAGATGTTTTTTTAAAGAGCCATGTTTTTTTATTGTCCCAGTTTGATGTCCCAGCCAAATGCACGCCTGCAGCTGACGAATTGAGATTCTCAAATCATGAATGTCCCCGGGTTTGGATTTAGCTGAAACCCTTTGAAGGAGTTTAGAGAAGTCTTTTTGCAGTTGTCGCGCAGCCTGATCTATTTTCATACAGAATATTTTCTCAAATTCAAGGTGTCGCAAACTATATGTATTTTAAAGTGCTGGTCTTGGGCTTCGGTCGGATTGGAATAGAATCATTAGTATGAAAACACTTCTTCACGTGTTTATTTTGGTGATTGCTTCCTTCGAAGTGTGGGCCGCTTCGGGCGGAGCCCCGCCTTGCAGGCGAGTTCTTTTTATCGGAGACTCCCACAGTTATGGGAAGTTCGGCGAAGAAGTAGACAAGTATCTTCGCACTATCTCAACTGATGTCACCTCCATGGCTAGCTGTGGATCATCGCCATCCACGTGGATGGCATCAAGTGATAATTATCAATCGACAAATTGCGGATACTGGCAACGAGACTCCAAAGGTCGCGACACTCGCGTAAAAAAGCACAAGGTCAACTCTTTCCCAGAAGAGCTGCAACGTCTTGAACCCGATTTTACAGTTGTTGCCCTTGGAACGAATATTTTAGGCAGCAAAGAGAATATCCAGCGAGAGCTTCCCATCGTTCAACAAATGCTCAATGAGATCGCCAAATCCAAAAGCCAATGCGTGTGGGTGGGACCACCGGATCTCGCAAAGAATCCCTTCAAAGCGAATCTTGCGGAAGGCAACAAAGCGCTTAAAAAACTCGTGCAAAAGAACAACTGCATTTACGTCGACAGCACCACTCTTACGAAATATCAGGAGGGCACATCCGATGGCCTTCATTACGGACCAAAAGATTCCGCAAAGTGGGGCATAGCTGTAGCTAAAAAAATCGAAGACAGCCGGAAGGTTGCAGAGGCCGCTAACCGCCAAGAACAAGGCCTTTATGAAGGCTCGAATCCTTTAAAAACAATCAAGTAGTCCTGTTTTCTATCGCTTTCGATAGAAATTAACAAATGAGAATCAGCTTGTTTATTGAGCAGTCCTCCCACAGAATTATTCGTGGGGGGATTTTTCAATGAAGGCACTTCTTTTGGTTACAGCAGCTTTGTCATTTCAAACAGCTCATGCGGAGCTTATCGATGTTCAACGTTTGAATCAGCAACTCAAGAAAAACCAAGTGGGTTGGGTTGCAAGAAAAAATCATCTGACCGGTTTGACGAAAAGCGAAGCGCGCTCGGTGATGGGTTTGCGTGAAAACACTGGGCAAGGTGTGGAGTTCCTGGGGCCTCAGAGCGAAGTTCGGGGGCAAATGCCCGCGGTATTCGACTGGAGAAATAAAGACGGTCAAAATTGGGTGTCACCCATTGCGGATCAAGGAAATTGCGGCAGCTGTGTAGCCTTTGCCTCTATCGGTGTTCTTGAAACGCAATACAAAATCTCATCTTTGCTTCCAAACTTTAATATCAAACTCTCGCCGCAAAATCTTTTTGCCTGCGGAGGGGGAGGTTGTGATTACGGATGGACACCGGGTTCAGCAGTTCGCTACATTCAGCAAAATGGCGTGCCTGATGAAGCTTGCTTGCCATATACATCTGGCGCCACAGGTCTGGACGTCGCATGTCGTGCCAGTTGCGTGGATGCTCCTCAGAGAAGTGTGAAAATTTATGGCTACAGCAGTCCCACGCGTGGAAACACAGACGTGATGGGTGTGAAACAAGCCTTGCTTCGTGGACCGGTTGTGACAACTCTTTCTGTGTATGCGGACTTCATGGCTTATGCCGGAGGTGTATATAAGCACGTGAGTGGTGAGTATCTTGGTGGTCACGCGATTTCTATCGTAGGTTATGATGACACTAAATCGGCTTATATTATTCGTAACAGCTGGGGACTTGAGTGGGGCGAAAACGGTTTTGGTTACGTCGCATACTCGGATGTTTCCGGTGTTGGTGCCAGCACATGGCTTTATCAAATGCCAGCAATGGCCGGCGGAGTTTCAGTTGAATCTCCCACGGACTATTCTTACTTCACCGGACAAGCAAGCTTGAAGGCCACTTCAACATTTGCTTCTACCGACAGTATTTCAGTGGGTGTTTTTAATTCCAAAAACCAAGCGGTGCTGTCAGCGAACTGTGCGGGCTCTTCGTGCGATCAAAATATTGATGTGAGCAGTTTGCCAGACGGACGCTACGAAGTGCAGATGGTCGCCAACAACAATCGAGGCGAACACATCGGCAGCTCTGCAAGGCATTTCTTCTATGTGGTGAATCAGCAGCCGACACTGTCGCTGACATTCACGGGGAAAGACATCGATCTGGGGGCGGACCTTCAAGATCGTATCGAGATGAACATCTCTGCGAACTCATCATCAGTACCTATGAGCTCTATTGAATTTCATCGCCGCGGTCCTGACGGAAAAGACGTCGTGCGCTCCGCAGAAGTAGTGCCATCGAAACTGGTTATGGGCTGGAGAACAAATCTTGTACCGAACGGAAACTACGACATCTGGTACGTCGGTCGTCTAAAATCAAATAGCATGGACGTCGTCATCGAAAGTGCCCACAAAACTGTTCATGTGAAAAACTAGAAAAGAAAAAGGCAGGGATATATCGAAGGTGACACCTGAAGCTTATATCAACTCGCTGAAATCAGATCGTCCAATCTTTTGACAAGGATATTTTATAGCCGATAACTATCTGATTTATCCAAGCAATTTTCGTCAGCAAATGTCCGTAGAAGTTGTTTGAAGGTCCCCGTAGATTGCATTTGCTGCAAATTACTGCGCGACAAAATAACTCAAAGGAGATATCCAATGAAAAGCTTACTACTAGTATCGGCCTTACTTTTCTCATCAATTTCCGCATTCGCGGGAACAAGCTCAGAAGACTTTATTGTTGCCCAACTAAAAGATTCCTTTGCTCGGGGACGCACACCCACGGAGTCAGACTTTAAAGGTCTCTCTTACATGTCCCTTGCTGGCAAAAGCTATTCCACTGAAGCGGGAAGTTCAGAAGTATCTCCTGTCTACTTTACGTTACGTTCTCTTCCTGCTCCCTTGAAAGGCTATGAAGCCCCATCGGATTCTCTTTTTAAGTATTTTATTCTGACTGCTGATGGCTTAACTGCTACCGTGCGGGATAGTCGCGTTCCAAAATGCGTTCATCGCCTTGTGATTCGTAAAAGCCAAGATAAGAATGTTCCAAAGAATGTCTATGTCTTCGAAAGCTCAATACAAAATGTAAATGGAAATCGCTGTATTGAGGGAGAATCTTCAGTTGTAGCAAATGGTGTGGCTTCTTCTTATGGACTTTTAACTATCGTTCCAGTTCCTGTTAAGCGTGGATGGTGGGAAACTCTCGAATAGTTAGTCTGGTTACTTTTAAGCATGATCTTGGTTTATAAAACCCAGTAATGGAACTCCGGGCATAAAAAAAGCCGACACGAAAGTCAGCTAGTTTGGCTCGCCAGCCGTAGCTCGCAGAGCGAAGGATGGTGCGGGTGGAGGGACTTGAACCCCCATGCTTTCGCGGAAGATTTTGAATCTTCTGTGTCTACCATTTCACCACACCCGCAGTGAGGAATCTTTGTAACGGATCTTGAGGTCAAACCTCAAGATCTTTTTTTAAAAAATGCGTCTTTTTTATGAAATTGCTTAGTTCTTCAGCTGTTTTGCGAGTTCTAGCTCGGCAATTGTGTCTTGAACCCATTTTAACTGCGCGCGCAAATCCACAAAAAGCGAGATTCCGTGGCAAGAACGCTTTTCTGCGGCGTCTGAATTATCCATCACCATCGAAGTTACGCCTATCATTGTCACTTTGTCGTTCACTTTCGCAAACAAAGGACCACCGGAGTCCCCTGAGCATACGCCCGTCTCCTG